>JBGQJN010000001.1:0-76956 GCA_041499075.1 Minisyncoccia bacterium
AACAAAAGCAGAATGGCTGGCTCGAACCGATGTCAGAATGGATAAAAGTCGCTTCAAATCTTGATAAAACCGCAAGGGATAGCAACCTTTTTGCTAAAAAGGTTGCCGCCGAACAAGTGTTCGGCTCGAACCTCGTCTTGGTGGGCAGAGAGGCGCGCGTTAGCGCGCCGATAAGTCCTGATTTCCCCCCACAAAACCAATGGGCGGCACTTTGTGCCGCCCACCAATTCGTCGGTCAAAAATCGGAAAGTCTAATCTTGGAGCGGGTAACGGGAGTCGAACCCGTCTCTCAACCTTGGGAAGGTCGCATAATACCGATATACGATACCCGCTTATTCTATTTTTTGAACATGCCTAGTAAATCCTGCCACCAGATTTCCAAGTTCACAACAGCTTTGACCCAGATGCTTGGTGCTGGTGCTTGAGCATCCCCTGCCGGCTGGCTATTGTTAGAGTAGATATAGACGACGTTCTCACCGGGTTTTTTGTAATTCAACTTCAGTCTGACTTGTTGCTCAAGATAGGCAGCACTTTTGAAAAAATCAGCCGAGTTTTCCAGCTCTGATTTTTCTTTTTGGGACTCGGCTATTTTTTGATTCAAACTATTATTCTCTTTTAAAACAATGCTGAAGTCGGGAATAGTTTTGATTAGTGAGGCCGCAAAAAAAATTATGGCAAAAGCCAATAATACAGTAGTGAATCTCGATTGTAAAACTTCCTTAAACATCGGCCTGTTTGTTGCTGACCCTGATTTTGTTGATAGTTTCAACTATCTCCGACGGGTGACCGATATTTTCTATCATCATTTCATTGTCGGAAGCGGTCCTGACGACAATGTCGCCGTAATTATACATTGAGGCGTTAAATCCTGATTTTTCGTAAGAAATACCCATGATGTCGGTGTCCAATAGCTCTGTCACTGATTTGGAAAAAAATCCTCGCTGGTTATTATTGATTATCCTCTGATTGGTAATTATTAAAACTTCATTTCTCCACATAAAGTAACGATAAAAAATCATATAAGCACAGACGGCACTCGCGACAAGCATCACCCACTTCCACTGGCCCCAAAAATCAAAACCAACCGGATAATCAATAAACAGAGCGGCAATGGGCAATAACGGCCAGAACATAACGCTCCGCAACAAAAACACAAAGTGCCGGCGTGCCACCTTTATTAAATTCTCATTTTGTCGTAGTATTATAGACATAGATAGAACAGCGATTCCAATTGTCGGCTACGCGTCTCCCATTCAGATTAGCTTCGCTAATCCTCCGGGAACTCTCGCGGCCGACTGATCGGAACCTTCGATGAGACATGTTTTCCAAAAAAGTAATCAAAATCATCTCCCTTGCCATCGCCCTGCTGACGATCATCTCTATGATCGCCTTTTTGCTTATCCCCCTCCTCAACCAATAGCTAAAGTATACTCCCATCGGCTCTGATTTGACAAATACTTCGTGTTTTGTTAGTATCATATTAGATCTATTAAAATCTGGAGGAAGATCATGGCACTCGTTATTATAAATAGAGATCGTGCAATTGTTTCTGATGAAATCATGGGCCAATTAACTCAAGCTTTGCCTGGCATCGTTTCCTTAGCACTTGACGTACCTAGCAATCCCGAAGCTCGCTTAGCATATCAAGATATCGAAGTGAGAATCCATGAATCTCATCCTATGGACGCGAATACACTTCCACTGGGAATTATGATTATTGCAAACGATTATCCAGAACGCAAAGAAAATCTCAATAGACGGCGTTATTTTATTGCCAATGAAGTTAGGCGACTTCTATTACCTTCTTGCTTGGTTGGTAAAAACCAGATATTTGTCTGGGTGCTTCTTGTTCCGGCATCGTTTGAGACTATTTAGTAGCTGACTATATGAATCTAGCCACCAGAAATGGTGGTTTTCTAATTCTTCCAAGCGAGACTGACCAGAGTGAGCTCCTCATCAAAAATTACAAACCCCAAGCCGATACCAATCGGCGATTTTATAACTCTGCCGATTACCAAACAGGGGATGCTCTTTTCCGGCGGAGGCGTGTGCGTTTTGCGCCTGTCCCGAAGGGCCAGCAAAACACGCACGCGTAGCCGGTTCAGCAAAACGTGATATAACCTAAGTTTGTAATTTTTGATGAGGGCGAGCGATACGTTCGGCCTGTTGGCCTACATTCAGACTACTGTCTTCAGTACTTCCTTATTCTCATTCGGTCGTCAGTATTTCCTCGCCGGAGTTTATACTGAGCTTGCGAAGTGCTCGTCAACTATTTTTTAAGCATTTCTAGAAACACGCTCTGCGGTATCTCTACTCTGCCGCTTTCTTTCATGCGCGCCTTGCCGCGCTTTTGTTTTTCAAGCAGTTTTTTCTTGCGCGTAACATCACCACCATACAAATAGCCGGTTACATCCTTGCGCATCGCCGCTATAGTTTCTCTGGCAATAATTTTACCGCCGATCGCCGCCTGCAGGGATACAGCAAAAAGCTGTCGGGGAATGACTTTTTTAAGCTTCTCGACGAGTCTCTTGCCCTCCTGGTAAGATTCTGATCGCGGCACGATTTTAGAAAACGGCTCAACTAGATCACCTGCCACCAAAACATCAACTCGAATCAGATCCGACACCTGGTAGCTGGACGGTTCGTAACTCATTGAAGCGTAACCGGAACTGACGCTTTTGAGCTGATCATAAAAATCAGTAATTATCTCCGAAAGCGGCACGACATATTTCAAGACGACGACTTCTTTGCTCAAATATTCAGTCGCTTTGTATTCGCTTCTTAAATTCGATACTAGAGTCATCAGCTGGCCAAGATAAGAATGCGGGCCGAGTATCTCAAGGGTTACCATCGGCTCTTCTATTTTTTCTATCAGACTTGGATCGGGCAGAGCGGCTGCCGAGCGTATAGTTATGGTCTCATGGCGCTTATTTTGGACGTGATATTCAACCGAAGGGCTAGAAACAATGAGCGCCAGCCCGAATTCACGTTTAAGACGCTCGCTTATTATTTCAATGTGGAGCATGCCCAGAAACCCTAGACGAAAACCGCGGCCGAGTCCCGGTGAAGATTCCGGCTCATAGGTCAGTGAGGCATCAGTTAATTTTAGCTTGGATAAGGCGTCCTTGAGTATGTCATAGTCATCACTATTTTCCGGATAAAAACTGGCGAAAACCATCGGCCGTGGCTCTTTATAACCAGGCAGGGGCTGCGGTATATGATTGCTGGCAGATCTATCATAAAATATAGTATCGCCAACTCTGACCTGTCCGGGATCTTTCAAACCGGTTGCTATGTAACCTATCTCGCCCTCCAATAAGCCGTCCTGCTTCTTGAGACTCGGCGCAAAATATCCGACCTCTATAACATCGGCGCTAGCCTTGGAAGCAAAAAGTTTGATTTTTTCTCCAGATTTTATCCTACCATCGAAAACTCTGACATAAGCAATCACTCCTTTGTAGGCGTCAAAGGCGGAATCAAAGATTAAAGCTCGGAATTGATCAGATGCCGATATTTGAGGACTGGCTGGCGGCGGTACTTTTGTAATGGCTTCTTCCAGTACCCGCTTGACCCCTTCGCCATTTTTAGCAGAAATTTTCAAAATTTCTCCGTCGTAATTGAGTAAGTTTCTTATTTCTTCTTCCGTTTCGGCAACTTTGGCGTTGGCTAAATCTATCTTATTAATAACCGGGATCACAACAAGCTTTTGTTTTTCCGCCAAGTGTAAATTAGCCAGCGTTTGAGCCTGCACGCCTTTGGTCGCATCAACGAGTAGAATCGCTCCCTCAACTGCCGCCAATGAACGCGAAACCTCATAAGAGAAATCAACATGGCCGGGAGTATCTATCAAATTCAAAATGTAATCTTTGCCGCCAGACTGATAGCGCATCCTCACCGGCTGAAGCTTGATGGTTATGCCGCGTTCGCGTTCAAGCTCCATTTGGTCAAGGAACTGCTCCTGCATCTTACGTTTTTCTATAGTACCCGTTAATTCCAAAAACCTGTCGGCTAGTGTAGATTTTCCATGGTCAATATGGGCAATAATTACGAAGTTGCGGAAGTTCTGCATCCAATAAAAGTATCATTTTAATGGCTTAAATTCAAATGAAAAAACCGCTGGCGGGCGGCTGGGTTACTTTTTTCTTAAGAACCATTTTTCGAGAACTTTGGGGTTTTTGGAGGTTTCAAAGGCGAACTTTTCAGAAGTGGGCATAGTGAATTTTTTTTTCTAACTCAAATAGTGTTTCTCTTGATAAAAACGATAAAAAGTTTATCCAGATAGCACTGGCTTCGGCAGAATAATCAGGTGGTTCTGCCTGGACAGGACATTTGCCATGGTTAACGACCTTCATCAGCAAAATATCAATACAGAATCCAAATCCAGAGCTGACGTGTGTTATGGGGCTTGCCAGTTCTAATATCTTGCCGCCTTTATACTGCCGTTCAATGATTCTAAAACCCCTGGGAACTTCTTCACCCCGCCTTGCTCTTTCCTTGGCCACAGCTTTCGTTACTATCGATGAAAGATCCTGGAATTTCCGTGCTATATGATTCCATTGAGCATGAGTAAGTTTCTTTGGTTCTCTTCCTTTTCTCGGCATATCGCCTCCTAGTTTTCAATGAAACCAAAAGAAAAATAGCACTATTTGAATTCTACGTCAATCTCTCGATCAACTAAAAGATCGGAAGCCATAGTCAGGTTATTACCCATTAATTGCAAATTACCAGATTGGTTGATAAATTTTTTACCGTCGGGCATCGTCAAGCTGAAGTTGATTTTGTCCTGGCTGGTACCGGATTCTTTCTGCCAAAACAGATCGTAATTACTGATGTTCAAGGCATTACTTGGCGTATGGTATTTGAGGATGACCGATTGAGTCTGCTTGGGCTTGGTAATCAGCCAAAAACCAAAAACTGTCCGGTACGATTCTTGGAATACATCAACACCGGCCAAAGGATGGGTCACGGCACCTTCAATGCTCGCCAGGTCGGGATCTTCTTTGAAGCCAAGACTGGCATAATCAACCAGGGGTTTAAAGTCAGTCATTGTCTGGCCGTTGATGCTATCCAGCACCGAACCTTGCGGCACATAGACTTTAATATAGGCAGAATTATCGCGATTGTAAAAACCGTAGCTTGAATCACCGCCATTATGCTTACGATTGATAGTCAGAGAATGCGCCACCACATTGCTGTCAATTGAAGTCTCCAAACTCATTGAATTATCAGTTATAAAATCAGTTTTTGATCCTTTGACATTAGCAAACACGACTTGCAAGTAGTCGCTTACTTGCCCTGTCTGTCCGGCCAGAGAATTGATCGAAGTGGTTGATTTAATTTCGCCGCCGATACCGTTTTCCAAGGCCACTTTTTCAAGCCCGCTGTTACTGAAATAAGCCAGGATGTGTTTTTGCGCCGCCGCTTGTGTAAGAATCTTAAAAATCTCAAGCCATTGATCCTTATTTTGTTCGGCCAGCCGCTGGAAAAACCTGGGTTGGAGATCAGATAAAATCTGCTTTGGCGCGGAGCGATCGGCCTGATACTCCACTTCATTTTGTATTGCCGTCATAAAATTACTTGAATCAAGTTTCAAGTTATATTCCGGCATATCGATCGACCCGATGACATCAAAAATCTTGGCGATAACGTCGGGGGTAATTGTCAGCACACCGTCTACATCAATGCCGCTGTCCAGCTTATAGAACTGAGAAACTTTTTTAGCCGAAGTTGGAAAATCGGCAAACCAATTGGCATCGCGCATGCCCCAATTAGGTGTAATGTGCTGGAGTGGTATCGGCGGAATAATATTTTCTTTGAGATTAGCATCGGCTCGGTAGATGTCCTCTATGAAAACTTTCTTGAGCGTGCCGTTGTCAAAAGTTATCAAACCATAAGTGCCGGGAAATCCGCCTGTCGGCCTGAGTTCGCTGTTATTTTGCAAAAGTAAAAGATAGGTTTTTGGCCCGTCACTGCCGACAAGTTTAAGCAAGAAATCAGAGTAATTGACGGCTTCGCCGACATATTTTTGAAAATCAGGAATTTTTTCTTTGAAGTCGATGAGTAATTGCTGTTTGTCTTGCGGGATGGCGGAACTGTCAATATCGGCAAGTAAAATATTGGCTTTTTTAATATTGCCATCGGCAAAGACAAGCACGTTCTTGAATTCACCCAGGAGTTTGGAAAGCGATTGCTGGCCATTACTACTACCGCTGGTACCACCCAAAAACGACAGCAGATTTGTCTGATAAAGCGTACTAAAAGCGAGAGAAAGGTTTTCGCCGGCCTTGGAAAGACTTTGCCCGGCTTCAACCAAGTTATTAGCCGCCTTAAGCTTATCGAGGCCAGGAAGATTACCGAAGATAGACAGGAAGGAAGCTCCGAATTCACTCATGGTGCCTGATGCTTTGTTGAGATCATCATAAGCTAGGGCAAAACTGTTGGCTGCCTTATTAAAATCAAACGCTTCAAGGTCTTGCTTGGCGTCCTGCAAATTAGCTACGGCATTACCGCTATTTTGTACAACATTGTTGCGCGCGCCAACACCGCCTTTGTAAATCACACCGCTTGCCAGAGTTAAAGCGGCGATGGTACCAAATACATAAAGATTCCTGCGGCGAAACCAGGATGACCATTTAGGCTTGATCCGCGACCAGATACTTTTTCCGTTTTTGTTTCTGCCGGAAAATTTGGCTGATGGCGATAATATTTGCCGGTTTTTTTGGACATTTTCAAGCCAGATATCAATCTCTCGTCCGGCAGGCGAAGTCATGTTATTAGATTGTTCCGTATCATATGATCCGGTTGTTTCGGTAATCGGTCGGTCTTCGCTTTTGTTTCTCTCGGTAGATGACCAAAAATCTTGGATATCGGATGTGTCTTCTGGTTGCAACTTAGTCCTACTATTTGGATAAAGTCTGCCACCAACACTGGCAAGTTCGGCTACCACATTAATTGGTTCGGCCATCACCCTTTCAAATTCCTCCAAGACATCCCTCTTACTTGAAGCCTTAGGCAGTCTGGAGAAAAGTTCCTCATCCATTCCAATTATGGGAGTAGGTCTAAAATTTATTTTTTCTATTTTAGGCAACTGAAAAATTCTCGACTTTGCTGTCGGGCGGACGTCAAACATTGCCAGAAGAATATTTTTCTTTGGCATCTGTTTTAATTATACAACTGTTTGGGGTTTGGGCCTGTGGACTACCACTCGACCTTCGTCACAAAAACAAAAGCCCTTGTGGGGCTGTGAAAAAACTATGATTTTTTATATAAACCTCTAAACCTAGCTGAACCGGCTCCGACCTTGTCTCCTCTTAAATCTATTTCTTTTCTAACGGCACGCGTTTGGACGGCATCATGGGAACGGCCTAGTTCTAGGGCAAGTTCGTGAACACTTTTCTTTTTGCCATACCTCTTCAAATACTTTATGTCTGATGACGTCCAGCGCTTACGATGATTACGAGCTAGCGGTCTTGTTTGATTATAATGTAAACTACGATTCTTCCTTCGATAGATTCTAGTTTTATGAGAGTTTTTTCTTGCCCATTTCCTTCTTGCTTTTATGCCTTCTTTGCGTTTTTTTTTGCCTTTTTTTGAATTCCAATATCGCCTAGCGGCTTTAGCTAACGATCTCGGATTTTTTAAATCCATAGCGATATTTGCTACGTATTTGTAGCTTGAATCGACGAGACCGGCAATTTCTAGGTACCCTTTATCTTCTTTTAAAAAAGCTATTATTCTTTGCTTCTTTGTCAAAGCTAGCCTCCTAAATCAAATAATGAACTCAAAAAATACTATCACAACTTACTCATCATGTCAATTATTTGAGTCTTAAAAACTTGCTTGTCGAATTTGAGGGCATGAGCACGTATGGCTTGAGGGTTCCAATTAGTTTGATAATACCGACCTACTGCCTGGGCAAGGGCGATCTCGGTCTGCTCATCAAAAAATATCCCGGTTTGACCATGCAAAACTGTTTCAAGCGCTCCCCCGCCACGGTATGCAATCACCGGCCGGCCGGAAGCCATTGATTCAAGGGGCACGATGCCAAAATCCTCTTCCTGCGGGAAAATTACGGCTTGTGCGCGAGCATAGATCTCGGGCATTTTGTAATCAGAGACCAGACCAAGAAACTCTATATTGGCTCGCCCTGAGCTTGTCGAATGGGCCATTCTCTCAAGATGCTTGCGCTCCGGTCCGTCGCCAATTATTTTGAGAGGTTTTTCAATGGCATTAAAAACTTTGACCGCTAGATCAAAACGCTTATAAGAAACCAGCCGGCCGACCATCAGAAAATAATCTTCAACCTTGTCAGAAATTTTATATTTTTCAACCTCAACCGGCGGATAAATGACATCGGCATCACGCCCATAATATTTTCTAATTCTGGCTTTGACGAAATCTGATATGGCTATAAACCTATCCACACGCAAAGCGGCTTCCTTGTCCCAAATACGCAGATAGGTTATGAAAAATGGCACTAGTTTTTTGATCGGCCAGGGATAACGAAACTCATCAATATAGCGATGGCTGTCATCCCAGAGAAACCTGGTCGGCGTCAGACAGTAATTGATGTGCTTAGTGTGTGGCTTGGTAATTATGCCCTTGGAAAATGAAGCGGATACGGAGAGCACGACGTCATAATACGACAGATCAAATTGCTCTATGGCCAAAGGCATCAATAGAGGAAAAACATGGTGGTGTTTGCGTGCGAATGGAATCTTCTGGATAAAAGAGGTGTGTATCTCGCGGCCCTTGAAAACCCGTCCAGTCGCTTCTTCGTCATAAAGCAAAGTGTAAATCGGCGCGTCCGGAAAGAGTTCGCATAAAACTTCGAGTGTTCTCTCCGCTCCGCCGTACTGATTGAGATAATCATGGACCAGGGCAATTTTCATATTGCCGCAAGCTTAGCAAAAATTTTTTAAAAAACAAAAGAGGCTACGCGCCTCAGTTGGAATTTTTTATAAGAGCAGTTTTTAGTGCTTCTCGTAGTGTATCATCCTGAAAACTTTGTTCTCTTTGTAGTTTAAGCAAAGCTTGATTCAAATGTTCTGGACAGGCCAAAGCAGCAGAAAGAAACAGTAGGCAGCTCCATGCTTTTTGGGGCCTTTTTAATAATCTTATCCTCTCGTCTAATTTAGAGTCAGTGAGAACAGCCGCCAATCTTATTGCTAATCCATTAGTATAAGTTATCTCTTCCGATCCGTGAGGAATACCCCACATCAGAAGCTGCCAATTCTCTCCATCCCTAGAGGTGGCGGAAAATCATAACCCTGCGACCACCTCAAAATTTGTACTACTACCTCTTCATTAGACAAATCCTTTCTAAGCCAGGGGATCAGAATCTCACCCATTGCAGGAACAAAATGGAAACCTCTGCTAGAATAAGTCATTTTGAATCTCCCTAATTTTGAATATGCTCAATACATTATATAAAAAATGGATAACTGTCAAGCCGCAGATTTGTCGCGGAAGATTTTGAGGACAGTGAGAATAATGATCTTGATGTCCTGCCAGAGAGACCAGTTTTCAATATAGAAAGTATCGAGAGCCACCTCTTCTTCAAACGGCAGATCGGAACTGCCTGAGATTTGGGCGAGACCGCTGGCACCGGCCTTGATGGCCAATACTCGCCGGTGATGCTTCTGGTATCTGGATATTTCGTCAGGCTGATGTGGCCGCGGACCAATAAGAGACATCTCTCCCTTGAGTACATTCCAAAGCTGGGGAAACTCATCGAGTCGATAGCGGCGCAGAAAGCGTCCGATCTTGGTCACCCGCGGATCGTCTTTCATTTTAAAAAGCGGGCTATCAGTGCGTTCGTTGAATTGAGAAAGATAAGTTTTGTACTGCTCGGCAGCATTAATCATCGAGCGGAATTTATGTAGTCTGAAAAGTCTGCCGCGGCTGACACGCTCAAGGTGAACGAAAACCGGCCCTTCCGTCTGCCATTTGATAACAAAAGCAATCACTGCAAAAACCGGCGAGAGTATGACAAGCACAACAGAAGATCCGACAACGTCAATCGCCCTTTTAATAATCCTGCCCCAGCCGTTAAGTGCAGTCCGGCGCAGCTCAACCAAAGGCACACCCGCTAGGGCGTCAAAGCCAAAATTAGCCGTCAATGTTTGGTAAAGATTGGGTACGAATTTGAAGGTCAAATGATTTTCATGGCAAAAATCTATCAGCTCAAGTACTTTCTTGGCCGGATAGTCGGGATTGGCGAGAATGACCTCATCTATGCCGGGATTACCGATAGCCAATTTGACTTCGGAAACTTCCGGATTAGCAAGATGCTTCATTATTCGAAGGCCAAAGGCCGGGTTAGCTTTAATGTAAGCAATGATCTTAAAAGTAATATCGTCGTCGCCGATAACCAATACTTTATGAATACCGAAATCACGTTTTGAAACCAGGTACTTCTGTATACGGTGCATAATCAAACGGCCAAGCGAGACAAAGATTATGGCAAAAAACCAGGCGCCCAGAACCAGAAATCTTGAATTGAAAAGAGTCTGCTGCAAAAAGATATAGATGATTACCACCATAATGCTGGCAGAAGAAGCAACGATAACTTTGAAAAATTCCTCCAGAGTTTTACGCGTACTAGACAAGCTATAGAGCCCGGAAATGGCGTAACAAATTATGAAAATCAGCGACATAGTCAAGATCAAAATAAAGTATTTTTCCAAGGGCAGGTTAAACTGAAAAAGTACTGGCCGAAATGAAGACAAAATCTGTGTCCTCAAAAAGTATGTCGTAAGCCCGGCCAGTATAAGCATGATAAAATCAACCGGTAGAAGCAGGGCGCTGAATGTAAGTTCGGCTTTCTTCATGGTGTTAAATCTATTATAAAAAGAGTGAATTTTCAATGACCACTCAAAAACCGGCCGTATGGCCGGTTTTTGAGTGCTTGGTAAATCTATAAGCCGAATTCTGTTTTTGTGTGATTATTTATCTGGGACCGGTATTGCTACCGACCTCTAGCGTACTAACTTTTCGAGGCACCACATTACTGCGATGCAACGCTGTACTTGCACCAGGCAGGGTTTAGCGCGACATCCGCCTTGCGGCGGAGCGATCCCGTTCGGGAACTTTTCACCCGCAGTCCACGGCTTGCGCCGTGGAGCTCGGAATAGTCTCTGTGCCACTTTCCCTAGATTTTCCCAGCTCCACTTTTTCTTATTTACAATATAAGTAAAATTGTAGTTCTAGATTGTACTACTATCTTACCTTTCTAGAAAACTCGAAAAGTGGGGCTGGGTTATATCCGGCGGCCGTTAACCGCTGCCTTTGGCTTCACTAGTGCTACGCACCGCGTCAGTAAACTTAAGCAGTGCTTGCACTGCGTAGCTTTAGCGGAGCAGTGTTCAGACTTTCCTCCCCGACATAATGTGGGGGCAATCACCCGATTTACCAAGCTATTTTAATTATACCAAAAATCAAAAAACGAGTCAAAGTAATCTGTTTAGCTCCTTATCCAGCGCCGCATTCACGAGACGGTCGGCACCGCGATTTTTTTCGCGAGGTATGTGCTTAAAAAATACATCACCAAAGTCAACCTTGAGATTCCAGAGCTCCAAAAAATGCTTTTGTATAGTCTTATCCATAATCTTGTAATGACCGTTGAGCTGACGTTCAATCAATTCGCTGTCCAGATGGACTTCTACTGATGCTCGGCCGACAGCTTCTTTGCCTGCCAATTGTTTGAGTTTTTTCAAGGCAAAAATCACCGCTTGGTATTCGGCATCATTATTGGTGGTTTCCCCGATGTACTCGCTGTATTCCTTCTTCAGCGATTTGTCGGCTGCTTCTATTACCACGCCGATCGCCGCCGGTCCGGGGTTCCCACGCGATCCCCCATCTGTATGAATTATGTATTTAGTCATAGTAATTTAGAGCTTCCAACCCGGGTAGTTTGTTGCCGGCAAGGAATTCCAGCATTGCACCGCCGCCGGTTGAGACAAAGCTCATTTTATCCAAAAGCCCGAGTTTGCCCACAGCGGATATGGTATCACCGCCGCCGATGATAGACACTGCCGCCGAAGCTACGGCAACACTGACGGCGTTAGTGCCTGCGGCAAACTCTTCTACCTCCGACAAGCCCATCGGCCCGTTCCAAACTACCATAGATGATCCGGCAATAATTTCCGCAAATTTCTTGGCCGTTTCCGGTCCAATATCAACTATCAAAAACTCCGGCTCAATGTCTTTAACCGCAGAAACTTCCGTACCAGATTTACCAGTTTTGTCATCAGAAATTAAAATATCTTCCGACAATAATATTTTATCACTTTTTACGTCCAGTGAAACCGTATCGTCCACAACCGAATAGCCTACGTTGACGCCGTTTGCCTTGAAAAAATTATTCGCTATGGCACCGCCTATCAAAATTCGCTCCGCTTTGTCCAAAAAATTCTTAATAACCGGCAGTTTAGTTGAGATCTTGGCTCCGCCCATGACCAACACCTTGCCGGCAGAAGGCGCTTCAATTGCTTTGGATAGACTCTCCGTTTCTTTTCTTATTAAAAATCCAGCATATGACGGTAAATGCTTAATAATGGCCGCTACCGAGGCGTGGTTACGGTGGCAAACCGCGAAAGCATCATTGACATAATAGTCAAAACCTGCCGCCAACTCTGCCGCGAATCCATCATCGTTTTTCTCCTCGCGCGGGTCTTGGCGAATATTATCAAGGAGTAGTAGCGGACCCACCCCGAATAGTTTATCAACCGCGCCCAGTTCAGAGTGAGGTACCAAGGTAAGGGTATGATTCAGTATCTCGCCCAATTCCTCCACTATCGGGCCAAAAGTATCGCCAATATCAATATGGCTAATCAAAAGCATTTTGGCACCGTTCCCCAATAGATAATCTATCGTCTCTTTGTTGGCTTTAACTTTGAAACTATCGACAATTTTGCCATCCTCCACCGGCACATTAAAATCCACCCGCAGTAAAACTTTTTTGCCGGCCAAATCTTCTTTTTTTAGCTCTTCTACAAATTTAATCATTAATTAATTATACCAAATTTTCGTCTATGGTTTCCAATACCTTTCGCTTAAGATTGTAGCCATTGCCATACTCAAGCATGCCCAAGTAAGAATCGGCAACTTCTTTTTTAACACCACAAGAAATCTTTTTAAACATTCGTCTTCTAGTTGTAGTCCTCAAAACTCTGTGATCTGGAAAATTGACCCAGCCGAGAAAATCTACACCGGAAGTTATTGTTCTAATTGAGATTTTGTCTTGATGTAATTTCAGATGAAGTTTTCTATCTAAGAACTCCCCTATCCTAGATAGAGCCAACCGAAGCCAAACTTTATCTTTGGATAAAACAACAAAGTCGTCAGCATAACGGATATAATATTTGGCACCAAGTTCATGCTTAATGAACTGGTCAAACTCATTCATATAAATATTTACAAAAAGCTGGGAGGTCAGATTGCCCAAGGGTAAACCCCTACCATAACCAGCCGAGAAGCTATCAATAACTTGCGACAAAAGCAATAATACATCCTGATCGGAAACATATTGAGATAATATGTTTTTCAAAATGACGTGATTAATATTTTCAAAAAACTTTTTGATATCACACTTGAGCGTCCAACAAGTTCGGGTGTTGTTACTACTGGCTTGGTAAGCAAAACTTCTGAAATGATTGATAGCTTTGTGCGTTCCCTTGTTTAATCTGCAGGAAAAAGAATCGGCCACAAAGACCCGATCAAAAAACGGATACAAAATTCTGTAGATAGCATGGTGAAGAAGACGATCTCGGACCGGCGCTTTGTGTATATGCCTTGGTTTCGGATCAGAGATATTGAACGCTTGATATCCGCCGTGTTTATATGTATGATTGGCAAGATGCAATTGCAAACTTAATATATTATCCATCAGGTTTAACTGAAAGTCCTGCACGTCACGCTTGTTTCGTTTACCTTTAACGAATTCTCGCCAAGCCTCTAGCAAATTATCAACACTAATTATATCCTCAAATTTATGAGCCAAAATAGTTTTCATTTCAATAATCCATCTTCTAAGCCCCCCCCCCAGGCCTTCAATGTCCATTATCCAAAGATTTGTCGCGGCATACAAGCTTTGGCAAGAGTACATCAGCCACTTTCCGAAAAAATCTCGATATACGCTTGGAGGCAAAATTGACTCTCTTTTCATAGATACCGCAGAACTGATGTTTACTGCAAGTTATCTCACAAAAGACAAGAAACTGCCATATATTCAAAAAGCGTTGGGCACTTTTGATTTATTAAAATTCTTTCTGCAAATAGCTTGGGAAATCGGATCAATGGATAACAAGAAATATGCTGCGTTATCTGAACCGCTTAGTGAAATAGGAAGAATGCTCGGAGCCTGGTACAAACAAACACAAACCCCGTCTAAATAGGCGGGTTTTGTAAAAATAACATTAGTTTCGGACAGCAGCGAAGCGGCAGTTGTCATTCCACCTGTTGTCGTTCCAGTTCAGGTTCAGCTTGCGCTTCGAGCCGTTCCTGTTGAGGTAAGGCACGTTGCGGTTGTCGTTGCTATTCTGCCACACGGAGCCGTGTACAAGATATCATCTTTACCACTGCCCCTTGAATACTCTCAGGGCTGTATCGTATTTGGGATCTATAATCCTCCAATACCTTGTACCAAGTATTGTTATTTTAAGAGAAACTAGCGAGGCACGCTGAGAGAAGCCGTAACCGCCCCCATTCTGTCCTGCATAGCTCTAGAATTCGGCCACCGGAAGCCTTAACCGCCGGCAGATTCGCCTAATATCCAGATATATTAGAACATATATTTTTATAAAAATGAAGAACTCCCGCTCGCGGAAACCGCGAACGGGAGTTAGGAGACCAGGGGTCCAGGGATCAACGGACCCAGAACTCCAGGAATCAGGGAACCTACTTGCGGACAGCAGCGAAGCGGCAGCCGCCACTCCACCCGCCGTCGCTCCAGCCCAGGAACAGCCCGCGCTCCGAGCCGCCCCCGATGAGGCAAGGCACGCTGCGGAAGCCGCTGCTATCCTGCCACACGGAGCCAAGAGCGAAGATTGGGAACTCGCGCTGCTTTTCCGGGTAGGTGACACCGAAGGCCAGTAGCTCAAGGAGAATCGCCGGACGCATGCCCTTTGACTCGAGGTCTTTGAGCACGTCGTCAGTCGACATATTCCGCCCATAGTGAACGAGCTCGATGACGACATCCTGCTGGCCGCTGCCTTGGATCGGGAAGTGGTCGGCGTTGATGTCCTCATTCGCCCAGTCGTACTTGCCGGCCACGATCATCTCCTTGAGGGACTGGCCGTAGTTGACGACGACCTTGTAGCAGTTCTCGGCCACTCCGACCGCCGCGTCGATCAGCTTCAGAACGAACTCGTCGGTCAGCCGCTTGATTGTGTCTTCGGACAGGCCGAGGATCGCTTCCTCCGCCTGGCGCAGCTTGACCGCGCCGATGATCCGAGTGGTGATGGTTGATACGAACCCGAACGCCGAACCGATCGCTGACTTTGCCATGATCTTTCTCCTTTGTTTGGCTTACCCCTCACCCCATGGATTGCAGGGCCCCAGGCTTGCCGTTTTGGGTACAGCTTACAGAGCTCAATAAAATAAGCATCTAGAAGCTATACCCAGCCGTAATAAGTAGCCATTTAAAAGTACTATTTTGATAGTTCAATTATAGCAAAATTTAATGATAAAGTCAAGCTAGACAAAATACTATCCTAATGTAGCGGCTATTTTCGAAATCTCCGCAAATTCTTGTTTGTGCAAACTGGCACCGCCGATGACGGCGCCGGATATTTCTGGGTACTTGAGGAAATCAGCTACATTTTTTTCATTAACAGAGCCACCGTACAAACAGCCTGTGGCCGAGAGCTTATAGCTGATAGCTAAAAAATCTTTAATGATTTTAATGGCCCCAAGCGTATTTTCGGGAGTATCGGGTTCAGCTCCCGGTGCAGTGCTTATCGCCCAAACCGGCTCGTAGGTAATGAGAATTTTAGAAACTTCGCCGGCATTTAAGCCATTCAAATCAGCAGTTATCTGGTCTTCTAAAATCTTTTTTCTGTCGTCTCCTCTGTTTCGTTCGCCAACAAGCAAAACCGGGGTTATGCCGGCAGCCAACGCCGCTTTGATTTTTTTATTTATCACCTCGTCGGTTTCGCCTATTTTGTAACGCCTGTCCGAATGACCAACCAAGACATGGGTTACGCCAAAATTCTTTAGCATATCCGGAGAAATCTCGCCAGTATAAGGCCCGGACCCCTCCCAAAATATATCTTGGGCGCCAAGATGTTCTCTGTCTATCTTAGACAGTTCTTCAATAAAAATCACCGGCGGACAGATCACGCTCGTTATACTGGCATATTCGCCGGCAGACTTAACTTCGGCGGCAAAAAGATCCTGTGCTTCATCTAGCTTAGCCGGGTTCATTTTCCAGTTTGCAATGATAATTTTTGTCATTTCTTTTTTTTGATATGTTTCCAAACAAACCAGATCAAGCCAACAATAATTACCGCCCCGATCACAAGTTCAAATTTCTGAAAATACGGCCTCAAAACATCCCAGTGATTACCCGTAACATAGCCAATGTAAACCAGCGGCAGATTCCAAACTAATGACCCAAGTAGAGTGTACCAAACAAATCTTTTAAAATTAATACGGCTAACACCAATAATCAAAGAACTGAAAGTCCTGACACCCGGTAAAAGTCTTGAAAAGAAGGCAATCTTCGCTTCATAACGACCTGACCAGCTTTCAAGCTTTCTGACATCGGATTGATTTATCAAAAAGTATTTACCGTAACGATCGACTAGCGGCCGTCCACCTAAGAATCCAACGGTATAGATCGCCACCGCTCCGGCAATATTTGCCGCCGTTGCGATCAGTACGATTAGCCACAGATTAAGTTTGCCGCTTGAAGCTAGGAAACCGCTAAAAGGCAAAACTACCTCTGACGGAATCGGTATGGCGGCGCTTTCAAGCATCATTGTAAAAAAAATACCGCCATAACCGAACTTGGCAATCAGAGCTAGGGCCCAAGCTACTATTTTTTCTATAATTGGACTCATTTTTTAAATATGCGTTTCTTTCAGTATTTTGGCCGACTCATCCGGGTCAACTACATTTACATCAATGCCACTGCCCAATTCAAAAGCGCCGATCATTGAAACCTTTGGTATTATTTCTATATGCCAAGTGTAAAAATTATGAGCATCAATTTCTGTTGTATCGAGGGGCGCAGTGTGAATAAAAAAATTGTAATCGGGATTATTCAAACCGGCGTGCATATTTTTCAACACTATTTGCATAGCTTCGCCTAGATAAGTAAGCTGCTCTTCGGGCATCTTTTCAAAGTGGGCATGGCCTGTCTGCGGGAATATCCGGACTTCGTAGGGAGTTCTGGAAATAAAAGGACAAAAGGCGATAAAATATTCATTCTCATAAAGTATTCTTTTCTTTTCTTCTTTCTCCCAGTCAATCATGACGTCATAAATCCGTTTTTTATTTTTTTTATAGAACTCAGCCGAACCGTTAATGCTCCTTTTGACATCCGGCGGCAGAACCGGAATGGAAATAATTTGGGAATGCGGGTGCTCGATGCTTGCTCCAGCTTGAGGTCCGTTGTTGTGGAAAATTAAAGTATATTTGCGAGAGCTGTGATCCAGCATGTCGAGATACCTGTCCTGGTAAATCTTGAAAACTCTGGCCAATTCTTCTTTTGAAAATTGCCATAATTGCTTATCGTGATCCCTGAAAATCACTATCTCGTGCCGGCCAACGCCGTTTTCAACATTGAATGGGCCGGCCTTTTTGATCTGGGCAATTTCACCTTCTAAAACGGCTGGGAATTTATTTTTGGTAACTTTGGCCGACCAGTCTGACTTATCATCATTCCAGTAGGTCGCCAAAACCACGTTGCCGTATTTCTCCGGATCTTCAAAAGGGCACTTGTCCTTGGATAGCGCTTCAACCTCGGGCTTTTCTTTTTTGATAGTGTCCGGCCTCTTAGCTCTGCCGGTCGCAAACAATACCCATTCGCCGGAAACCAGATCTTCACGAAATTCGTTTAACATAGTTTAGTTATTTGTACTTATTAGTCCACAAGTTCCATCTGATCCGCAAAACCTCCAGTAACATCCTGACCTTGCTCTTAAGCCCGCTGAACCTGCTGTCCAGATCATTAACCCATATGATCGGTACCTCCTTGATCTTAAAATTCATTTTACGGGCAATCGCCAGTATCTCTACGTCAAAAGATCCTCCAAATATTGTCTGCTTCGGAAAAATAGCTGAAGCCGCTTTAGCCGAGAAAACCTTGAAGCCGGCTTGTGAGTCGGTTACACCAATCGGCACCAGAATATGGACTATGAAACGGAAAATGCTGCCTAGAAAATCTCTCAGTAACGGCTGTTTGACGGCAATATCTGATCCGGCAATACGGCGAGAACCGATAACCATATCGTAGCCCTGATCGAAAAATGGCAAAAATCCCTCAACCTGATCCACGGTCGTAGAATTATCCGCGTCCATAAATAATCTGTAATCTCCGTGCGTCCCAAGCATACCCTGCTTCACCACCCAGCCCTTGCCGTGATTTTCTTTGTTATCAATCAGCTTGAGATTCTTTACTTGCGACGAGAGCCCCGAGACAACCGCCGCGGTATTGTCACGTGATCCATCATTGACAACGACGATCTCGTACTCATACGTTTGCCTCGCCAAATACTCATGTACGCTCAAAAGCGTCTTGGTAATGCGTTTTTCCTCATTATAGGCCGGAATTATTACGGAAAAATACATAAGACAATATTATCATTATTGTTTTGTTAAAACTAGCGGGCCGGACTTGGTGATGGCAACCGTGTGCTCAAAATGGGCGGCAAAAGAAGCGTCATAGGTAACGTAGGTAAAGCTATTGCCGGCACGCTTAACTCGCCAATCGCCGACGGAAACCATCGGCTCGATGGCTACGACCATGCCTTCTTCCAGCCTGACACCTTCATTTTCAGAACCGTAGTTCGGAACTTGCGGTTCCTCATGAAGCTTGCGACCGATACCGTGACCGACTAGATCACGTATTACGCCAAAACCACTTCTCTCCACTACCGCCTGCACGGCATGGCTTACTTTGCCAAGCCGATTACCGACCTTAGCTTCATTGATACCGGCATTAAGAGATTCTTTGGTCACATCAAGTAAACGGTGGAGCCTGGGATTAAGTTTAGCCCATAGCTTATAATCCGTCTCGCCTAGAACCGGCAGGGTAATAGCACTATCAAGATAAAGTCCTTTGTAAACTATACCCATATCCAAACTAACGACTTCGCCTTCTTTGAGTATACGTTTGGAGGGTACGCCGTGTACCACCTCTTCGTTGATTGATACACAAAGTGCAGCCGGAAATCCGTCGTAACCGAGAAAAGCGGCTTTAACCGGCTTGCCACTTTCTTTGGCGTAAAACAAAATAAGCTCGCGTGCGAGCTTATCAAGATCTTGAGTGGCAATCCCCGGTTTAACTTCTTTGGCTAACTTGTCCAATATTTCTGCCAGTATCCTGCCACCCTCACGCATTATTTGGATTTCTTCTGGAGTTTTTAGATTGATCATTGGATGTTTTTCATTATATTCTCGGATATTTTTTGGGCCTCATCTTGGCCATTGACTTCAAAAACCTTATAACCTTTCTGCCGCAAATAATCAAGTACCGGTTCGGTTTCTATCTTATAGACTTCGTATCTTTCGCTTATTATATCCGGCTTATCAAGCTCTCTAGTTACAAGAAGTGAACCATCTTTGGGACAAGTGGTCATGCCCTCATACTCTGGTAAGTCCGGAATCGGGTGGCGATTAGCTTGGCAGATACGCCTGGCTGAATTGCGTTTTATCGACTCTTCTTTGCTCAATACAAGATGAAAGATTTTTATATTGTCATGACCGTATAGTTCTTCAAGCTCTGGCATAATATCTTTTGTTTCGGGCAGTGTACGCAATGAACCGGAGGTAGTAATACTCTTACCCTGCATAGCTAGTTCTCTGATCTCTTCCTTGAACCAACCAATGAATATGCTTGATGCGATCAATTCTCCGGCAAGCCATTTTCTTTTTTCTTCCTGCATCTTGGCATCATGAGGTTCGGCGTTTTTGAATTTAGCTTCTATTAATTTGGAGGTTTCTAAATGATAAAATCCTAATTTCTCCGCCAAAAGATTCGCCTGGGTTCCCTTGCCGGATCCTGGTGGCCCGATAAAAACTACGACTTCCTTAGACATATTATCATTTTAACATATTTCCACATTAAAAAACCAAAACTCCTTTGGCAAGGAGTTTTTAACTGCTGTCACCGACTAGCGAACTAGTACTCGTACATAGATATTTGAGCATCTAGCGCTTTCATGATTTCAAGGACGACGCTGACTACGATCAGTATTGAGGTGCCACCGATGGTAAGTATGGCAATGCCAGAAACGGCTCTGACAACCTGGGGCAAAATCGCGATTAAGCCCAAAAATACCGCTCCGACAAGGGTAACACGATTGAGAAGATGCATCAGGAATTGCGCTGTCGGCTGACCCGGACGGATGCCCGGGATGTAGCCGCCTTGTTTCTGAATGTTTTCGGAAATTGACTTGGGATCGAAAGTTACCGCTGTATAGAAATAGGTAAACAAAACTACCAACAGGAAATAAGAGATGTCGTAAGCTGTTTGATTCTGCACAAAGTTATTGAAAAATCTGGCCACGGTAGCAACAATATTGATCTTGGAGCCGCTGAAAAAATTAGCGATCATGCCCGGAAAAAGAAGAATAGACAAAGCAAAGATTATCGGCATCACGCCGGCATTATTGACGCGCATAGGCAGATAAGTAGACACCCCGCCGTAGACTTTATCGCCACGTACACGCTTAGCGTAATTAATCGGAATATTGCGCTGGGCTTCAGTCAGATAGACGACTCCGGCAATGACAACCAGTCCAATAACAACGATTGCCACGTAGGTAAAAATTTGAGAGGAAGTGAAAGTAATAAGCGTCTCTCTGACAGTAGTCGGGAATCTGGAAACGATACCGGCAAAAATTAACAGCGAAACCCCATTACCGATATTTTTTTCGGAAATTAGTTCGCCAAGCCACATCAGGAAAACCGAGCCGGCGGCAACAACTAAAAGAGAACTCGCCCAACCAAGCAATCCCAAACTGCCGATTACGCCTTGGCGGGAGAGAATTATCATGAAGGCATAACCCTGGAGCATAGCCAAGGGCACAGTAATAACTCGGGAGTATTGGTTGAATCTCTGCCTGCCAGCCTCGCCTTCGTATTTATACATTTGCTCCAATGACGGGAAAATCATTGTCAAAAGCTGCATGATAATGGAGCCGGTTATATAAGGACCAAGACCAAGCATGGCAATAGAAAAATTGCTCAATCCGCCGCCAGTAAACGTGCTTATCAAGCCAAAAAGCTGGTTATTCTGAAGAAATGCCTTGAGTTTTAGCGGATCAACGCCGGGTATTGGTATAGCCGCAACCACGCGGAAAACTATCAGAAGCGCCAAAATAAAAATTACTTTATTGCGTAGATCGGGAATTTTAAAAACTTTAAGTATTCTGTTCATGAAAACTTTGAAATTATCTGATAGTTCCGCCGGCTTTTGCTATTTTTTCTTGTGCTGTTTTTGAAAATTTTAATCCCACAAATGTTAATTTCTTAATCAATTCCCCTTCTGCTAGTATTTTAACTCCTTTATTGCCCTTTTCAATAAGGCTCTTTTTTACGAGCGCTGACGGGGAAATCGTATCGCCACTTTCAAAACGCGAGTTTAGGTCGTTCAAATTTACGACAATCGCTTTGGTGCGCTTAACCTGGAAAGACCTGTGCTTAATATCAACTTTTTTGCTTGCCCCGCGCTGTTTGGGAAAAAGTTTCCAGATGGGATTGTCGCCGCCGCGAAAACCAGGCCTGATCCTGGCACCGGCTCGGGATTTTTGGCCTTTACTGCCATGGCCAGAATAAGTACCACGCTTGCCGCCGCGGCCGACACGTTTGCGATCTTTTTGCTTATTTTTTGATTTTAGCTGATGTAGTTGCATAATACGGTTAATTTAAGGTTTCAGTTTACTTAAAGCACCTATCGTTGCTCTGGCGACATTGATTTTGTTATTTGTTCTCTCTATCAGCTTGGCAGTCAGATTTTCTATGCCGGCAAGACGCGCAACCACGCGCACCGGACCGCCAGCCTTGATACCGCTGCCATGAGCCGCCGGCTTAAGCATGACTACAGCGCTATGATATTTATAAATAATATGATGCGGAATCGTGGCATTTTTTATAGGCACTCTTATAAGATTTTTCTTGGCTTTACTTGTCGCCTTGTTCATGGATTGGACCACGTCATGCCCCTGAGCCACGCCGACTCCAACCCGACCCTTACCGTCACCGATTACCATAGTGGCGCGAAAACTAAACCTCTTACCGCCTTTGGTCACCCTAGTCACACGCGCCAAATCCAAAAGCTTAGAATCAAATTCCGATTTTTCTTTGGGCGCTCCTCTGAATGGTCCCCTCCTGCCACGGCCACCGCTATGAGGTCCGCCGAAATTATTTTTTGGTTTTTCTTCCATTTATTTTTTAGTTAAAATATTAAACCGCCCTTGCGCAAGCCTTCAGCCAGCGCCTTCACTCTGCCGTGATATTTATAGCCGCCCCGATCAAAAACTACTTTTTCTATTCCCGCCTCTTTGGCTTTTTGGGCTAGCATTTCTCCAATTTTTGCGGCAAGTTCAGTTTTTCTTTCTTTGAGTTTACTTTTCTTTTGTGATTTAACGATACTGCTTAGTAATGTTTTGCCGACAGAATCGTCAACTATCTGAACAAAAATATGGCGATTACTTCTAAAAATAGAAACCCTAGGAACCACGTCCTTACCTGTAACCTTGGCTCTAACCCGTTTCTGGCGCCGTATTCTATTTTCTCTTTTATCAGACATAATTCTAATATTATCCAGCTGTTGCCACAGCCTTTTTGCCTGCCTTACGGCGAATCACTTCATCTTTATATTTGATACCCGTTCCCTTATACGGCTCCGGCGGGCGGGCGGCACGAACAAGAGCGGCAACATGGCCTACCGCCTGTTTATCTATGCCGGTTATCTTAATCATGCTTTTTTCAACTTGGAAAATCACTCCCGCTGGCGCTTTGATCCTCACCGGGTTGGTATAACCGAGATTCAACTCCAGACTGTCTCCCTTGACTTGAGCCTTGAAGCCGATGCCGTTAAATTCTAAAATTGTCTCAAAATTTTCGGATACGCCCTTTATCATATTGGATAAAAGCGCGCGACCCAAACCCCATATCTGCGATTCCTGCCTGGTAATCAGCAAGCCTTCTTTCAAGTTAACATGGGCCATACCATCAGAAACTTTTATATCCAAAATCTCAGGGAATTCTTTTTCCAACTGGCCCTTGGGTCCTTTGACTACTGCTTCCCTGCCGTTGATATTTATTTCCACTCCAGCAGGTATTTTGATTGGTTTTTTACCTATGCGACTCATAATTTAAAAAAATATTTTATTTACCAAACTTCACATATTATCTCTCCTCCTAATCCGGCTTTCTTGGCGTCCTCTCCACTCATAACTCCTTTAGAGGTTGAAATAATTGCTACTCCGTAACCATTCTTGACCGGCTTCAGATCGGACTTGCCGAGATACATCCGGCGAGAGGGTTTGGAAATCATTTTCGTACCTATTATGCCGCCTACTTCATTGTCGTACTTTAATTTTATCCAAAGCGTATTTATTTCTGATTTTTTGGTTTTGGTTTTTTTCTTGTCAACATCGGCAATGAAATTTTTATTTTTTAAAATCTGGGCAATATTAAATTTTAACATTGAAAAAGGCAAAACCGTCTCCTCTTGGCCCCGAGACTGAGCATTTCTTATTTGACTTAACATGTCAGCGATTGGAGACATATATTACCAGGAAGATTTGTGTACTCCAGGCAACAAGCCTTGGCTGGCCAGCTCCCTGAAATGTATACGGCATAGACCAAACTGCCTCATGAAACCGTGTTTTCGACCGCACATAAAACAACGTAAAACTATCCTTGATGAAAACTTAGGCTTTTTGTTTGATCTTGCAATTGTTGATTTTTTAGGCATGTTTTATTGGAAAACCGATCAGTCTTAATAACTCAATCCCTTCTTCTTTGCTCTTAGCAGTCGTGGCTATGGTGATTTGCAGACTGAAAATATCCTTCATTGACTCATATGTCACTTCCGGAAAAATGTTCTGTTCTTTAATGCCTAAGTTCAGATTGCCATGCTGGTCAATATTCTTAGGATCCAGGCCGTGAAAATCACGCGAACGCGGTAAAGCTATGGAGATCAGCCTATCTATAAAATCATACATTCGCCTTCCGCGCAAGGTTACAATTGACCCGATTTCCAAACCCTGTCTTAATTTAAAGCCTGAAATTGACTGCTTAGCTTTGCGAACCGACGTTTTCTGACCAGTAATCTTGACCAGGTCTTGCTCTATTTTTTCAATGCCTTTAGTATCCTTGGCTACCGCCTTGCGGCCGTAGCCGACATTAACGACAACCTTTTCAATTTTCGGTATGGCCATTACATTCTTGTAACCGAACTTGGCCCGCATGGCTGGCATTACCTCTTTTCTGTATTTAGTTATAAGTCTCGGAATTGACATAATTGTGACTAATTCTCTGCTCCGCACTTCTTACAAATTCTTGTCTTATTCTTACCATCAATCTTATGTCCGATCCTGGTCGGCTTGCCGCAACTCTTGCATACCAACATAACGCTTGAAGCATTAATCGCCCTCTCTTTGTGAACTATCTGACCCTTCTGGCCTTCTTTTCTTGCCCTTTGATGTCGCGCCACCAAATTCAACCCTTCGACCACAACCTTACCATCTTCAGGAAAAACAAATAAAACTTTGCCCGTCTTGCCACGGTCTTTGCCATTTAGCATTTTTACATTGTCACCTTTTCTAATATTCATGTATTAAAGCTACTAGACAATCTCCTGTGCTAAACTGGCGATGGTGTCATAGCCTCTTTCTTTTATCTCGCGCGGGATAGGACCAAATATGCGTCCACCCTTGGGTTCTTTGCTCGCGCCCTCCAAGATAACTATGGCATTCTCGTCAAATCTGACGTAACTGCCGTCTTTTCTGCGGAAATTATTACGCTGACGCACAATAACTGCTTTGAGTACTTCTTTTTTCTTGACGGTTTTGCGCGGTTCGGCTTCCTTAACTGAAACAACGACAATATCGCCGAGCTGGCCGTACCTGCGCTTGGATCCGCCCAAAACCTGAATAACGCCAACTTTCTTGGCACCACTATTGTCGGCAACATTTAATATGGAACGTAATTGGATCATGTTATTTTCGGGCTATATTTTTGATACGACCCTCCATTTTTTGTCCTTAGACATCGGCCTGATTTCCTGAATAATCACCTTGTCGCCGGTGTGATATTCTCCTTTCTCGTCATGGGCCTTAAATCTGCTGGTAACCTTATAATACTTCTTATATTTGGGATGCTTCTTCAGCCGGGTAATTGAAACCACTACAGTTTTCTGCATTTTATCGGAAACGACAATTCCTTTCAGTGTACGATTTTTTTTATTTGTTTTTTCCATTTTGAATAAGCAATTTTGAGTTAATAGCGGTCAAAAATCTTGCAATATCTTTCTTGGTTTTATTTATCTGACTAAAATCCTTCAAGGTCTTATTGGCCAATTCAAACCTCAATTTCCCCAAGCCAACCTTCAACTCTTTGAGCATTTCCTGAAGTTCTTCTTTACCCTTGTTTTGCAAATCTGCGTATTTCATAGTATTTGACATCAATTTAACTTCTTGCTATTATACAGAAAAGTAGCAATTTAACAAGGAGCTTCAAATGCTAATATTCAAGATACTAGGCATAGCAATCTATCTACTTGTTACCCTCAGCGTAGGTTATTCATTAACTTCTTTATCTACTAAGGAAATCTTTAAGACCCTACTTCCAAGTTTTATTATTCTACTAATAGCATGTTACTTAATCCCTTAGCGGCTCGGCCCAACTTGCAATAAATTGCAAGTTTTTATTTTTAAAAAAAGACAAGATTAAGCGTAGCAGGGTACCCTCTGGGGGATTCCAAAATTGGGAATTGCTGCTTGGTGAAGTTTCTTGTTGGCGGTGCTTTAGCCCGCCAATAGAATCTCCGTGGTCGCAAGCGGTATAATTATTCCTACCGCGAGCGAATTCACAATTTTGAAATAGTGGAGTCTGCCGCTGGAGCAGACGAAACGTCCTCCAGAGGATACCCTGCCGAAGCACTATTTTTTAATAAACCTCGTCTTAATTGGTAACTTATGCGCCGCCAGTCTAAATGCCGCCCTTGCCGTCTCTTCACTTACACCATCCATTTCAAAAATTATCCGGCCGGCTTCCGTCGGTGCCACAAAATGCGACAATGACCCTGCGCCGCCGCCCATGCCCACTTCAGCGCCCTTCTGCGTCCTTGGCTTGTCAGGGAAAACTCTTATCCATAATTTACCGCCTCTTTGAATAAAATGGGTAACCGCGCGACGCGCCGATTCCAGCTGTGTCGCTTTTAGCCAGGTTGATTCCATCGCTTTTAAACCATAACTGCCAAAGCTCAAATAGTGGCCGCGGGTTGTGACTTTTTTCAAACTTCCCTTATGTACCTTACGATGTTTTATTCTTTTAGGTTGTAACATGTTATAATTTCAGTCCTTTATAAATCCAGACTTTGATTCCGACGGTTCCGTACGTCGTATAGGCAGTAGCTTTGGCAAAATCTATATCCGCCCTCAAGGTCTGAAGCGGCAAACTGCCCTCTTCCAAATGCTCGGTCCTAGCTATATCATTGCCGTCCAAACGTCCGCCGAGCCTGACTTTAGCCCCCTTAACATCGCGATTGGACATAATTTTAGCCAATGACTGCTTCAACACTCTGCGATATTGAATGCGCCGTTCTATTTGTTCGGCCATCTGTTCGGCGACAATGCGGGCTGAAGCTTCCGGATTTTTGACTTCCTGAACCTCAAGTCGAACGGCAGTTTTA
The DNA here is from genome assembly GCA_041499075.1 of Minisyncoccia bacterium. GTDB lineage: Bacteria > Patescibacteriota > Minisyncoccia > 2-02-FULL-40-12 > IGHO2-01-FULL-4-A > JBGQJN01. Next base: position 27,092 of record JBGQJN010000001.1, read on the forward strand.
CGTTTGATTCTTTTGGCAATTTCCGTTTTTATGTCTTCGATGCCGGTGCCGCCGCGGCCAATTATCAAGCCGGGCCTGGCGGTTTTGATCGTAATCGCCAAAACATCCGGACTGCGCTCTATCTCGATACTGTCCACGCTCATATTTTTCAATTTCTTTTCAAGAAAATCCCTTATCAAAACGTCTTCTTTCAAAAATTCCGTATAGTTTCTTAATTTAAACCAGCGGGATTTCCAGTCCTTGTTTATACTGAGCCTGAATGATGTTGGTGATATTTTCTGACCCATATTATTATATCTATTATTTATACAACTTTTCTTCTAAAAAATTTCTTGCCTAAGCCGCTGACTCTGCCGAATAGTCCGCCCTTCTTACCTAATTCCTTTTTGACTTCCGGCTTGGCGATTAATTTTTCAGTTTTGGATTCTTTTACTTCCGATTCCGAGGCTTTTTGTTTTGACTCCGGCTCCAGTTTTTTCATTTCAACTTCCTTGGCCGGCTTAAGGCCCGGTACTTTTTCTTCCAAGACAATCTTGATATGTGATGTCTTTTTTTCTATCGGCGAGGCCATGCCGAAACCTTTGGGTTTGAATCTTTTAAGCTTCGGCCCTTCGTTGACAATAATATCCTTGATAAAAAGATTCTCTCTGGCCAGGTTAAAATTATTTCTGGCGTTGGAAATCGCAGAATTGATCAGTTTGACTATCGGCTTGGATGATTTTTTAACAATATGATCAAGTTGATATTTAGCCGCATTCGCGTCCATACCCTTAATGATCCTGGCGACAAGTCTTACCTTGCGCGGCGATATTCTTAAATTGTTTAATTGAGCTGTTACTTGCATATTATTTCTTTGCTTCCGCCTCCGGCGCCTTCGCGGCTTTGGCGGCATCTATATCTTTTTGCTTAGCGGCGGCTTCTATTTCTCTTTGCATTCGGCCTCCATGCCTGACAAATTTGCGCGTCGGAGAAAATTCTCCCAGCTTGTGGCCAACCATATCTTCTGTTATCAAAACCTCTATAAAAATTTTGCCGTTATGCACTCCGAAAGTATAACCAACCATTTCCGGCGTAATCGTTGAAGCCCGCGCCCAAGTCTTGATTATCGTTTTATCGCCAGCCCTAAGCCGGCCGATCTTTTTCAGCAATTTCGCATCCACATATACACCCTTTTTTATTGATCTTGACATAACTTATAATCTTTGATACCTTATATTAAATTTCGTTATTTTACAAGGAGAAAATTATGGCTACGCAATACCCTCCGAATATGATTATTTACAGTAGAAGAGGCCAAATTTATAATTACCTAGCCAGTACCTGCTTGATCGTGGCGGTTCTACTCATGATCTCTACTTTCTTTCTGGATATTATCGGAATGAAACATTTGGCAAACATCATCATTCTCTCAGCACTTTTCACTGGTATATCTAGTCTAATTTTCAATATCAAAGCCTCGAAACATAGCACTGTGATTTAGCTCTGACTCGCGAAAAATCGCGAGTTTTTATTTTTAAAGCGGCGGAATCGAAATGCCTTGCGTGTATCGCACTTGCTAAAAATCAAGCGTAGGCAGGGTACCCTCTGGGGGATTCCAAAATTGGGAATTGCTGGGTCGCAAGCGGTATAATTATTCCTACCGCGAGCGAATTCACAATTTTGAAATAGTGGAGTCTGCCGCTGGAGCAGACGGAACGTCCTCCAGAGAGTACCCTGCCGAAGCGCTTACTTTTTCCTCCTTCTTACTATAAACTTACTAGATTTTTTCTTGCGGTTACGCGTCTTAACTCCCAGTGCGTGTTTGCCCCATGGTGTCTTCGGATATTTCAAACCGATTGATTGTCTGCCTTCTCCTCCGCCATGCGGATGATCCACTGGATTCATGGCCGAACCGCGCACTTTTGGCCGTCTACCAAGATAGCGCGAACGGCCGGCTTTGCCAAGACTGATCGAACCGTGTTCCGTGTTGGATAATTGCCCGATAGAAGCCATGACTTCACCGCTAAAACGCCTGACTTCAGATGACGGCATAACCACCTGGACATACTTGCCTTCGTGCGCCAGCACCGTGGCACCGCCGCCAGCCGAGCGGACCACCTGCCCGCCTTTGCCCGGCTGTAACTCAAGATTGTGGACTATCGTGCCTTGAGGGATATTTTTAAGTTTCATCCTGTTGCCCGGCTCAAGCGCCGTTTTTTCAGAAGCGACAATGCTACTGCCGGCCCTTAATCCTTCCGGAGCGAGAATGTACCTTCGCTCGCCGTCGGAGTAATGCAGTCTGGCGATCCTTGCGGTACGATTTGGATCGTACTCAATGGAGAAAACTTTAGCCGGTATGTTCACTTTGTCCTGTTTGAAATCAATAAACCGGTAAACCCTCTTCACGCCGCCGCCGCGATGTCGGGAGGTTATCCGACCTTGGTTATTCCTGCCGACCGCACGCTGAAAACCGGTCATTAGATTCTTCAACGGCTCAACTTTGGACAGATTTGAGTAATCATAACCCAGCATCTGCCTTCGTCCCGGGGTTGTCGGTTTGTATATTTTGGACATATTATTATGCCGCTAAGTCTATTTTACTGCCCTCTTTTAAGGTTACGATCGCCTTTTTGAAACCTGGCTTATGGCCCTCGTATTTACCGATCATCCTCTGTCTGGCTCTGGCTTTCAATATATGTACCTTGACAATGCTCACCTTATACAGCTTCTCAACAGATTTTTTTATATCAATTTTATTGGCACCATCAGCCACCTTGAATACATATTTATTGAGCGAACTCATGAGTGAACCTTTCTCGGTGATGTACGGCGCCAAAATTATTCCGTAAGCATGTTCGTCTTCGCCTTTGGGCATTGCTACCGCACCTTCTTCGGCCTTAATTTCTGCCGCTTTTTTCCCTAGGTCCGCTTCGCGGACCAGGATCCCGGCCGTAGGCCTAGGGACTTTTTCAGTTTTCTTTTTTCCAAATATAGCCATGATAAAAAATTAAAGCTTAAATGTCTCGGCAATGACTGGCAGGGAATCCTTCAACAAAACCAGATATTTATTAGCCAGAACATCTTTTACATTCAAATTTCTTGCTGAGGCAGTATCTATAAATGAAAGGTTACTGGTCGCTCTGAAAATCATTTTATCCTGGTTTGGCATGACAAGCAGAATTGAATCGCGCTTCTTCTTGGTTTCTTTGTAGCCATCCATCTTGCCTGACAAAATCTTGAAAACTCCGGCTGCCATTTTTGTCTTCGGAGATTCAAATTTAAGATTTTCTAGGACAATTAGCTCGCTGTCCTTGACTTTACTTGATAGGGCCATGAAAAGCGCGTTACGTTTCATTTTTTTATTTATTTTTTTGCTAAAATTGCGTTCTTTGGTTGGGCCAAATGTTACGCCGCCGCCTTTCCAAATCGGCGATCTGATGGAACCGTGTCTGGCCCGGCCGGTACCCTTTTGCTTCCAGGGTTTGCGTCCGCCGCCGTGTACTTCGCCCCTGCCTTTGGTATGCGCCAAGACTTGCCTGGAATTAGCTGACTGTGCTTCCAAAACCTGTCTCACCAAATCCGTGTTCATGGCCACGCCAAAAATCCTGTCCGGCAAGTCGACATCACCGATCATTTCAGCGTTTTGATTGTATAAGATTGTTTTCATTATAATTTTACTATTTCTAAAATTGTGCTGCGTCTTCCCGGCACCGCTCCCTTGATTGCCAAAAAATTATTTTCCTTGTCCACGGCCGCCACTTTCAGGCCACGCGTGGTAACTCTTTTACCGCCCATGCGGCCGGCCATACGCATACCCTTGAGCGTGTGCTGCGGGAAACGCTGGCCGATTGAGCCAACATGTCGCATGACGTGGTGATGGCCGTGGCTCGCCGGCATACCGTGGAAACCGTGGCGTTTGACTGCTCCCTGGAAACCCCTACCCTTGGCTATACCGCTTATCTTGACCGTGTCGCCGACATCAAAAACCGAAACATCCAGGATATCGCCTCGTACCAAATTTTTTTCTTCTTCGCCGACTTTGGCCTTCAAGATTTTAAATTCCTTGAGATACTTTTTACTCTCTAAGTCTTTTAGGTGGCCGGACTTTGCCTTGTTACTCTTTTTCTCTTTGGCATAGCCGACTTGCACCGACTCATAGCCGTCTTTTTCTTTAGTTCTGATCTGGGTCACGGTTATCGGTCCGGCTTCAATCAAAGTCACCGGTATAACTCGTCCGTCTTCCTGAAAAATCCTGGTCATCCCGATTTTCTTACCTAGTATGAAACTCATTTTAACAGAAAACCCAGATTCAGCTGGGCAATTCAAACTAGCTGGATCTTTGTGTTACCAATCAAATTTTGCTTAACAAAATTTGCATTAAGTTATAATTGCTACCTTACCACGGAGCAAAAGTAGCAAAGATGGCTGTACAAATTTTGCACAGTCATCTCTATTACTTTTACATTTTTATTTCAATATCTACACCGGCTGGCAAATTAAGATTCATTAAGGAATCTATGATCTTGGAATTGGGTTGGGAAATATCAATCAGGCGCTGATGGACGCGCATCTCAAACTGCTCACGCGAATTCTTATCAATGAAGGCCGCGCGATTGACGGTATACTTGTGGATCTGCGTCGGCAACGGCACCGGACCGGTGACATGGCCGCCGTTGCGCTCAATCGTCTCCACGATCTGCTTGGCAGATTTATCTATGATCTTATTATCATACGCCTTGAGCTTGATTCTTATACGCTGGGCTAATTCCGGTGGTTTGTCTTTTTTAGTTGGCATTTTCGTAAGGTGCTAAGGTACTATTACTGACAACCCCGCCGAGTCTGACTCGGCGGGGTTGTTTTTATGCATTAATTTTTGTAACAACTCCGGCCCCTACCGTCTTACCACCCTCTCTGATGGCAAAACGCTGTTTCTCTTCCATAGCAATCGGGGCAATGAGTTTAACTTTGAATGTAACGGTATCTCCCGGCATAACCATTTCTGTACCTTCCGGCAAAGTCACTTCCCCAGTCACGTCTGTAGTTCTAAAGTAAAATTGCGGCTTATAGCCCTTGAAAAACGGCGTGTGACGTCCACCTTCTTCTTTGGACAAAATATAGGTCTCGGCATCAAACTCCGTATGCGGCGTGATTGATCCGGGTTTGGCAAGCACCTGACCGCGAGCGACGTCTTCTTTTTTCAAACCTCGCAAGAGCAAACCGGCATTATCCCCGGCCCTGCCTTCGTCAAGCTGCTTATTGAACATTTCAATGCCGGTTACCACGGTTTTAACGCTCGGCTTGAGGCCGACTATTTCCAACTCTTCGTTAATTTTGACCTGGCCCCTTTCAATTCTTCCTGTCACGACCGTACCACGGCCTTCAATAGAGAAAACGTCTTCAACCGGCATCAAAAATGGTTTATCCAGTTCACGTACCGGTTCCGGAATGTAGGAATCGAGCGTGTCAACCAATTCTTTAATCGGCTTAATCGCCGGGTCATCCTTGGTCTTAGCTTCAAGAGCTTTCAGGCTGGAGCCACGGATTATCGGCGTCTTGTCGCCGGGAAATTGATTCTTGTTAAGTAATTCACGAATTTCCGCCTCTACCAAGTCGAGCATTTCCGGATCATCTACTTGGTCAACTTTATTAAGAAAAACGATAATAGAAGGTACGCCGACTTGGCGGGCAAGCAGGATGTGCTCTCGGGTTTGAGGCATGGGTCCGTCAGTTGCGGCTACGACAAGTATCGCGCCGTCCATTTGAGCGGCACCGGTGATCATGTTTTTGATGTAGTCGGCGTGGCCGGGTGCATCAACATGGGCATAATGGCGTTTGGGCGTTGAGTATTCAGAGTGATGCAAAGCAATGGTAATACCTCTGGCTTTTTCTTCGGGAGCATTGTCAATCTGATCGATTTTCTCAACCCTAGCCTCGTAACCTTCGTCTTTATACATATCCAGAGTGTGCAAAATCGCCGCCGTTAAGGTGGTTTTGCCGTGATCAACATGACCGATTGTGCCTACATTCAAATGAGGCTTAGTTCTTTCAAATTTTCCTGCCATATTTGAGTCATTTATAGGTACTAGTTATTAGGTTGTAGGCATAAGCCTAGCACCCAAAAGTTAGCGCCTAATGCTCTTTAATAAATTGAAACCTGATTGATTTAAGAATTACCCCTCTGCTGGAGAAAGACTAAAAACAATCACGACCTTACCATTATAATCCAAAGCTTAATCCAGGTCAATACCTTCAGCAACCTGTTCTGTGGATTGCTCGTCTCCAAGCAATTCGGCAGATTCTTTTTGCCTGATCTCCTCCTTGAGGGCCAGTATCTCCTGATTCAATCTGTCAAATATTTTCTGGTCCTCATAATTCAATGGTTCAGAAGAACCAATGGGCTCTCCGCCGGTATTATCTCGTCCGAGTATCTCTATATCTTCACCGGCATCAAGAGCCCGATATTTATCATAAGATAGTACCACAAATTCCGGCTCATTGCCATTCATAACTAAAATCGCGCCCACTCGTTTTATCATGTCCCTAAGTTTCTTAAAATCCATAATAATAACCTTCTAACAAAAAAGTGAGAACCATGCAAGCCAGCGAGTGGGAATGGTTGCGGCTTATCTACGGGCGGGGTTTGACTAAAAAAGCTAATTCTGCTAATCTGTCTCCAACAATGGAGAGCACACCCGAAACCAAATCTTACGAGCTAGCCTATCACTTGACGCCTGATATTGAAGAGAGTGAGGCCAGAAACAGAGTGCAGGAGCTCAATGATATAATAACGACCAGCGGCGGTTCAGTTTTAGTTGCCAAAGAACCGAGAAAGATACATTTGTCTTACTCCGTTAAAAGCAAAAATTATGCTTACTTCGGGATAATGGACTTCCAGGCGGCCAGTGACTCGATAGACAAGATAAACAACCAGATGAAGCTTCAGAATTCCATCTTACGTTATTTGTTAGTTAAGAAGCCGGAATTCAAGGAAGTGCGAACTTTGGGTGAATATCGCGCTCGAGCTAGAGTCAAAAAGACTTATGAACCTGCGCCGACAGAAGCCCGCAAAAGCGCACCCAAAGAAAAAACGGCGGAAGAAAAAGCTCAATTAGATGAGGAACTGGCAAAAGTAATAGAAGGATTATAACAATATGAATCTAAACAAAGTTTTCTTAATCGGCCGGCTGGCCGCAGATCCGGAATCGCGTACAACACCATCGGGGCAGACCGTGACTACTTTAAGATTGGCCACAAATCGCGTTTGGAATAACAGAACTACTGGCGAGAAACAAGAACAGGTTGAGTTTCACACCGTGATTGCCTGGGGTAATCTCGCCGAAATATCCTCCAAATACTTACGCAAAGGCCAGCTGGCGCTTTTTGAAGGCCGGATACAGACAAGGTCATGGCAAGGCCAAGATGGTGTCAAGCGTTATCGCACCGAGATCGTAGCCGACGGCTTACAGTTGGGACCCAAGGCCAGCAATATGCCTGGTAGTTATACGCCAAGGGACTCAACATCGGATCAGCAAGTCCAGAGCAATAAACCAGCTTCCGCCGCTAGCACAATAAAAGAAGAAGATATTCCGGTTATCAACGAAGACTCCCCTATTACCAGCGATCCGGTTATAGCCGATAGCGAAGTGGAGGAAAGTGAAATTAATCTTAAGGATATACCTTTTTAATATGGTTTGCATTTGTTGCCAGGAAAAAATTAATCACGTTGATTATAAAAATACGGACATCCTCCGTAAGTTTGTCTCGGGCCAATTTAAGATCTCCTCTTCTGCCCGCACCGGCCTGTGCCAGAACCATCAGCGCATGGTCGCCAACGCCGTTAAACTCGCCAGATATATGGCACTGATGCCATATACGAAGTTACAGACATTGAAAAAATAGTTGACGAGTGTAGGCGAGGAAATACTGAGGCCAACAGGCCGAACGTGTCGCTCGCCCCTCAATTTTTCTTTCAACATCTGTCCCCGGCAAATAATATATTGATTTTCTCATTTCCCTGGATAAAAAATCATACCCCTTCCGCTACGCAGAGCCCCGACATTAGTCAGGGCTCTGCTTTGCCACATCCTAATTTATTTATCAGCGGAAGATATCAAAAATCAATATTTATTTGTACGGCACCATATGGATGACGAGGATCAGAGAGTGTCGCTCTAGATCTCGCTACAAAAACAAAACCGACATGCGATGTCGGCAGGATTATTGAGCTAGAGCAACCTCGGGCTCGGGATCTGGCAATTGATCGGATTGCAAGAACTTACCAAGCAAAACTTCTCTCTCGAGACATGCTAAAGTTTTATGGCCATAATTAACACCTTCATCATACCAAGGGATACCTTCTTCGTAAATCTCACGGGTGAATCCAGCGGCAATTAATTTTTCTTTATCAGAACTATACAATTTATCCCAGATGACTTTGGCTTCTACATCAAAAGCTCTAGCTAGCGGGCAATTACATGTACCATGGCTACCGACACCTTTAAGCGCCTCTTCTTTTCTAGTAAATAACAGTCTAATCCATTGCTGCACATTTGCCGCTAATTTTTTAAAGATCCGCTCAAGCTCTGGATCCATCATCTTCCGGCTCCTTGTCTGATTGATTATCTACCTGGAACTTTACACCATCTAAAATCTTCCGCAAGCCAAATATAAAAGTGCCAAAAGGCACTTTTATATTTGTTAGTTTCAGATGAATGACGAAAATCAGAGGACATCGCTTTGGCCTGGGGTATCCTTGGATGGGAACAGAAGCGGGTCACCGATACATTAGACGCTAGTATATGCGGACTAAACAACTGTTTAATCCCCTATCTAAAATATTATGCCCTGTGTATTTCTAATAGATCGCTTAGAACACTGTCCAAGTACATTTTGATTTGTAGAATCTCCGACCGTCCCTCTCTGTGGCTGTGAGCCGAAAGTGATCCACGTTCATAAACAGCCCTGACTAAACGAGGCACACTTTCATCAACTATTTGAGCAGCCATTTTCGGAGCTTCCATGGCCGTATCGGGGATTTCTCTGATTTTGAGAATATAGTGTACTTTCTGTTTCATTGTTGGCTGCTTTTCCCCTTCTTCAAATTTAAAGCCAGGGATCGCCTCAACTTCGGCATCGGGAGCCAAGTGATCCAAAACCTCACGAAGAACCTCTCGCAACTCAGTAGCCGTACCTCGGTATGATGCTCGGTTTTCCTGCAGGTCAGCAAGTGCTTGTTTATACGATATCGCCGCTCCAGGAACAACCTGTTCAAGCATATTTAGTATAACTTCATCCTGCTGGGAAGTATTTTTTGTGGCTGTTCCTTGAGTCCCTCCGGAGAGTCGTTGACTATTTAAATATTCGCGAGATATTTCTGCCTCAGCAAGATTTGCTCCAATTTTTGCAAAAACTTTTTTGTATACTGTTACCGAGGTGCGGGCACTGGCCATTCTCATCAAATCTTGCATCTGCTTGTCCAGCACCTCCGTTGCAACCATGCCAACAACCAGTTCGGGCCGTAACTCTCGAAAATATCGTTGCACAAAATATCGGATTCGGTTCTGCAGATTAGCAGAACTGATTTGAATAGAATTGGCACGATTTACTCTGGAAAGAATCAGTTTTGTTTCGCGCACAATGGAAAGAAAGGTGTCGCTTTCCGACACCCCAGGAGATGTGTTAGCAGATTTAATTCTAGCGGCGCTTTTTGAAGGCCGGATTCAGACAAGATCATGGCAAGGCCAGGATGGCGTCAAACGCTACCGCACCGAGATTGTAGCCGATGGTTTACAACTGGGACCCAAGGCAAGTAATCCAAGCACTGCGAATTATCAATCAAACAATCAGACATCGAGACCATCCTCCTACACCTCTCCTTCGCATAAAGCTCCGGATGAGCAAAGCAAGTCTTCGGTAAAGGAAGAAGACATTCCCGTTATCAATGAAGACTCTCCCATTACCAGCGATCCGGTTATTTCTGATAGTGATGTGGAAGAAACGGAAATTAATTTAAAAGATATACCGTTCTAATCAACGAATAGCGAATATGTACGAATATACCAATATACGAAATGGATTAATTAGTACTTTCGTAAATTAGTATAAATTCGTAATTCGTTGATAGCGACAAGCATGTGTATTTGTTGCCAGGAAAAAATTAATCACGTTGATTACAAAAATACGGACATCCTCCGCAAGTTTGTTTCCGGTCAATTTAAGATTTCTTCTTCGGCCCGCACCGGCCTGTGCCAGAATCATCAGCGCATGGTCGCCAACGCCGTCAAACTCGCCCGGTATATGGCGTTGATGCCTTATACCAAGTTACAAACTATAAAAAAATAAAAACTTCACTTGCCCCATACTTATTACCATAAGTGTGGGGTGGCCCTGATGCCGTACACCAAACTCCAGACTATAAAGAAATAAAAAAAACCGCCAACCAGCGGATTTTTTATTTCTTATTTTTAGTAACCTCTCTGATCTTGCTGGAACCTTTCTTCTATTTTTCTTTTTTCGTTTTCTAAGTCGCTGATTTTCTTTGAGTATTCATCTATCTGCCTCCCGAGATGCGCTTTCATCTCTTGCGTTACAGCTCGGCTATCTTTAAGAGCACTTGCCCAATCCTCATATTCCCTTCTCCTATTTGGATCCGTAGCATCAACCGGTGACAGTGCGGCATTAAGTTCGTATTCCTTGTCCAATATTTTCCTCATATCTGGGCCCCTCGATATTTCTAGCCTTCGCTTAAAATCCTCAATTTCAGCAGGGATTTCTGATAATCTCTTTTCGAGCTTAGGTTTTTCCACCACAAATTTCCTCTTGGCTTCTTCTAGCTTGGCTTGTCTAGCCGCTTCACGTTCTTTTCTAGCTACTTCTTCCATCGGCTCTGGTTCTTTTTCCGCTTCTGCTTTGGGCTTTATACCTAAAAATTCTTTAAATGTTGGCATGTTCCCAATCTACCACTAGTGTTTTTTTTTGCAATTCGGTTATCAACATAGCTCCGTATATAATTAGCATATGCTAATTATATACGGAGCTATCAGTTAAAGGCATTAATCTAAAGCAAAAAGGACTCCTTTTCAAGAGTCCTTTTTGCTGACACGCAGATTTAGCTCGTAATTTATAGAGCTATTCCACCGTTAATCCAAGTATAGCAAAATGGAGTGGTAGAGTCAATACTTGTTATCAACCTATGCCTCCTTGACTGCCGCCGCTTTGCGGACGGCACCAAGTATCTCCTTCTCAATCTTGGGATTTTCTTTGAGGAATTGGCGGGCGCCTTCAATGCCCTGACCGAGCTTCTGTTCACCGAAGTTATACCAGGCACCGGCCTTAGCAACCACGCCGAGAATCACACCGGTATTAACCAGATCGGCATGTCGGGAGATGCCCTCGTTATAGAGAATATCAAACTCTGCCACACGGAATGGCGCGGCAACTTTGTTTTTGACGATTTTGACTTTGACTCGATTGCCGATAATTTTCTCGCCGGATTGTATCTGCGCGGCTCGGCGGATCTCAATTCTGACTGAAGCATAAAATTTAAGAGCAAGGCCACCGGTTGTCGTTTCCGGATTGCCGAACATAACACCAATCTTGTGCCTTATTTGGTTTATAAACAAAACCGTGGTGTTGGTTTTGGAAACCACGCCGGTCAGTTTGCGTAAAGCATGTGACATCAGCCGCGCTTGTAGGCCCATGTGCTGTTGGTCCATTTCACCTTCAATCTCGGCACGCGGTGTGAGCGCGGCCACGGAATCTACTACTACAAGTTGAATCCCACCAGACCTTACCAAAGTTTCTACTATCTCAAGCGCTTGCTCGCCGTTGTCCGGTTGAGAAATTAAAAGATCGTTAACCCTGACGCCGATTTTTTTGGCATATTCCGGGTCAAGCGCGTGCTCGGCATCGACATATGCCGCCACACCGCCGGCCTTCTGGACTTCAGCTACGAGATGCAAAGCCAAAGTCGTCTTACCGGAACTTTCCGGACCATAGACTTCTACCACGCGTCCTCGTGGAATACCGCCAACACCCAATGCCAGGTCCAGCGAGATCGAGCCGGTTGGTATAACGTCGACATCAACTCTCCGCGCGTCACCAAGTTTCATAATCGAGCCGTCACCGTATTTTTCCTGTATCTCCCTGACAGCGAGATCCACGCTCCTGTTACTTAGATCAGACTTACTCTGCTTCTCCTCCTTCTTATTTTTTTCTTTAACCATAAAAAATTAACAATGCCCTCCCGGCCATTGGTTGTTTAGTAAAATTAACTTAGCAAATTAAACTTCTCACGGCAACTATTACGTTATTTCCTCAATTTTTTCTTTAGGTAAAATACATACTTTAATTTTTTATAGCCAAGCTGATATGCCTTGGCCAAACGGTGTAATCCATCCAAGACCGGCCACCTATTATTATTTCTCATAATATCCAGAGGATAATCTAGGTTTGCATTATCAATTTTTTTCTGGTGGTCCTTACTGCCTTCAGTTTTTTTAATTACCTCCCAAGGAGTAAGATTCCAGTCGTCAGTATCATCTTTTTCCCAGAAAGGTATATCAAAATGCCAAATTAATTCTTCTATATCTAGCTCCGTAACGGGCAGCTCCAGTTTCCAAAGTTTTTGAAAATTAATTTTAAAGTTAAATCCTAAATCTTCGAGTAATTTTGGCCCGTGGTTTTCCATTGAAATATTCTATTCTTCCGTTGCAATCTTATCATCACATTCAGGCTGCTGCCTTCAGTATTTCCTACATTCAGCTTGTTAGCTTCAGTACTTCCTCGCTTCCTCTCGGTCGTCGCCGGAGTTTATACTGAGCCAGCGAAGTGCTCCTCAACCTCATTCTTCTATGGCTATCTTGTCGTCTAGCTTTGAATCTACAGATACAACCTCGGCTGTGCTACCATCATCCACGTAGTTATCTTCAACGGGCACAGGCACGCCCCCGCCCCTGCCGATATAGACTTCCCTGGGTTTAGCACCCTCGCCGGGGCCGATTATGCCCGCCTCTTCAAGTAGGTCAAGCAATCTCGCCGCTCTGGCATAACCCACTCGCAATCTACGTTGGAGTAAAGATGCCGATGCCTTGCCGGCTTGAGCCACGACGACCTTGGCATCACCAAATAAGACGTCTCCCATGCCGTCATCAGAGCCGGTCAAGGTCGCATCAGAAACCGGAGCATCAAGGTCAAGCTTGAGATCACTGCCCTCCGTCTCGTCGGCATTTTCTTCTTCAAGACTTTCGGCCTGTTGTTTGATAAATTTAACGACATCCTTGACTTCTTTCTCGGTGACATAAGAACCTTGTAACCGGCGTGGTTTGGCAGTATCGCCGGCAAGATAAAGCATATCGCCGTTGCCCAAGAGTTTTTCGGCGCCGGACATATCCAAAATAGTCCGCGAATCAACTTGAGAAGCAACTTGTAAAGCAATACGCGAAGTAATGTTCGCCTTGATCAAACCGGTAATGACTTCTACTGACGGGCGCTGGGTAGAGACAACCAGATGAATACCGACTGCGCGGGCCATCTGGGCCAAACGCACGATCCCGGCTTCCACATCCCTGCCGTGCGCCGCCATCAAATCAGCCAATTCATCAATAACAATAACTATGAACGGCATGAGATCAGCTTTGGCTTCAGACTGTTTAGTATTAAATGAGAACAAATCGCGCGAACCGGAAACCGAGAGACGTTCGTAGCGTTTTTCCATTTCTCTGACTGCCCAGCGCAAGGCGTTGACTACTTTTTTGCCATCGGTAATGACCGGAGTAATCAGGTGCGGAATATTATTGTAAAGTGATAGCTCGACGCGCTTGGGGTCAACCAAAATCAGCTTGAGCATATCCGGCGAATGCTTGTACAAAAGTGAAAGCAAAAGCGTATTAATGGCAATGGATTTGCCGGTGCCAGTCGCACCGGCTATTAACATATGCGGCATCTTTTCAAGCCCGGCATAGACCGGGAAACCGGCAACATCGCGGCCGATAGCAATCGGCAGAGAATATTTACTTTTCTTGAAATCTTCCGGCTCAAACATATCGCGTAAACCGACGAGGGCGGATTTCTTGTTAGGGACTTCTATGCCGACAAGCGCCTTACCGGGAATGGGTGCTTCTATTCTTATGGGATGCGCCGCCAAAGCCAAAGCTAAATCCGGTCCCAGGGCGGTAATCTTTGACAGCTTCACGCCCACTGCCGGACGCAAAGTGAATTGGGTAACAGTCGGTCCGATGGAGACTTCGCCCATTTCAACGTCAATGCCGAAATTCTGAAGCGTGCGCTTGATCACTGTCACATTGGCATTGATATCCCCTGATCTAGGTTGGTCTTTGTCAGAATGCAATATCTCAATCGGCGGCAGAACCCATTTGCCTGATTTGGACGTCTTAATCACAAACTCCCGCTCTTCGTCATCATGTTTGGCGGCAGTTTTGGCAATAACTTGGAGTTTCGGATTTTTAGCGGCGGCTTCCTCAGCCCTTTGCATTTCCGCTGTAATTACCTGGGTACCGCGCTTGATAACAACGTTGTCTTTGAGCACGGGCACTCCCGTGCTTTCTTCAGTTTCGTCTTCGGTTTTCCACAATAACTTATGAAATGGAATGTTTAAAGCTATAAGCACCGATACAAAAAGCAAAATCAGAAGAATAATAAATGAAGCAACAAAGCCAACCGAGCTATATATGGGAAGTCCCAGGATAAGGCCGAGATAACCGCCCTGATGCACCCGCAAAGCAAAGTCGCCTTTGCCTATAATGTAAAACAGCGCCAAAAAAGTCAGAACAAAAAGCAGCGTACCCAAGGTTGCGCTTGAGTAAATACGGCGGGACATTGATTTCAAGAAGGCAACACCGAGCAATATCAGCGCCAGTGGCACCAAAAACATACCCCAGCCGAAAAGTGCGCCGGCCACGGAACCAAAAAGATCTCCGGCCCCGCCGGCTTTGTGGAAGAACGCCAGCGTGCTTACCAAGGCCAGACCTAGACAAGCTACTCCCCAGATGCCATTTTTCGTCTCTTGCGACAAACCCAAATGCTCTTTAGTCTCCCCTGTTTCTTTTTCAGCCTTATTATATTTTTTGAGCTTCTTTTTCACTAACTAAATTTTATGAGAAACAGCGCTAAAAAGCAAATGGCAATAGGCGGTCATTTTCAAAAAATATCATTGACATCAAAAACCTCATATGTTATCTTTACCCTTAGTTACTATAAAATTTAATAGCGGAGGGAACTTATGAGTCTATCTCAAATGCGCATAGACACTAGATTACTCAATAGCAATGAGCTGTTAGGGGTTTTAAAAGACCAAATCTTCCACCCAAAAGATAAAAAAATTATATATACTTCGTTCCTTAGAAGAAATCGAGGCAGAGTTACAAGAGGCTGGTTATTCTTATAATTTCGTGGATCTAGAAAATCTCATAATATATCTCGTTGAGCAAGCGGCATATTTAGGAATTAGAATAATAGCGGTTGCGGTTAAGGAGTTTGATATAGAAAAACCTATGTCATGGGCCAAAGGTTGCATAATAAAGTTCATTCATTTCATGTATTAGATATCTGAGGCAAATAGACAGGTTAAATCCCAAAATCTAGAAGAGGCCAGACGGTCTCTTTTTTCAAAAACAAATACAAAAAAATATGATCTTAGCCATTGAACTTAGCCAGGATACAATTACTCTGGAGCTGTCAGACAAAGGCAGGGCTGTTGACATTGAAACAGCAAAGTACTATCATGATATAGACGATGTGTTGATAACTAGTATTGACAGACTTTTAAAAAGGAATAAGATTGACATCAAATCACTAAAAAGCTATAGAATACTTGGTAATTTAGGTTCTGACAGCACTTCATACAAAATAGCCCAGGCTTTCGTAGAGGGCTTAAAAGTTAGGTAATGGCCTGCGATATAGTTACTTAACTTGTAATCCTTAAGATTGGCTACTGATATCTCGAAAAATTAAAGAGAGGAATTTTAATTCGTCCCCGCTAAGCGGGGCTAGGTGTTTTTGTCTTCTCAAAATATGCGTAAGATTTTCTCCAAATATTCGCCGGATACTTTCGAGGCGCCTAACCTGGTGCAGGTACAACTTGACTCGTACCAGTGGTTTTTAGATGTCGGCTTAAAAGAACTGCTCAACGACGTTTCCCCCATCTCTGATTGGACCGGCAAAGAGCTTGAGTTGAGGTTTTTAGATTTCAAACTTGAAGAGCCAAAATTCAGTGAACGTGTCGCCCGAGAAAAAAATATTACCTTTGAAGCTCCATTACGCGTAAAAATAGCTCTGACCAACAAGAAGACCGGCCAGGTTGACGAACAGGAAGTTTATCTTGGCGATTTTCCGATTATTACGCCTCGCGGCACATTTGTAATTAACGGCGTTGAGAGAGTCGTGATCTCACAGCTCATTCGTAGCCCAGGCGCATTCTTTTCTTTATCACGTTCAAGCCGTTTCAAACGGTTTTTTGGTGCTAAGATAATTCCTTCGCGCGGCGCTTGGCTGGAGTTTGAAACTGAATCAAGTGGAGCAATTTCAGTAAGGATCGATCGTAAAAGAAAAATACCGGCAACTTCCATCTTGCGTGCCTTTGGCGTCAGCAAAGACGAAGACATAAAAAAACTTTTTGAGGATGTAGATACCGATCCGGAGATGAAGTACATCCTATCAACCATTGTTGCTGATCCGGCATCCACCGAAGAAGAAGGCCTGATTGAAGTGTACAAACGATTACGTCCGGGCGATCCGGCCACGGTAGACACCGCCCGGCAAATGGTCACTAATACATTTTTTAACTTCTCGAGGTATGACCTTTCCAAAGTAGGCCGCTACCGGATGAATGAACGCTTCCAGAAAGACTATCCTCTTGATGAAAAGAATCGGGTTTTGAAATTGGATGATGTCGTCTGCATTATGCGCGAAATCATAAAGCTCAATAACGACCCGGCTGCCCAACCGGACAATATTGACCATTTAGGCAACCGCAGGGTTAAAACTCTGGGTGAACTACTGCAAGACAAATTGCGACTATCCTTCACCCGAATGGAGCGTATTATCAAGGATCGCATGAGCACGCTTGATATTACTACCGTAGTACCGGCTCAACTGGTTAACTCCCGTCCCTTCGTAGCCTCGGTAAAAGAGTTCTTTTCTTCTGGTCAGCTTTCACAGTTCATGGACCAGGTTAATCCGCTGGCTGAGCTTGAACACAAGCGCAGACTATCCGCCTTAGGCCCCGGCGGTCTTACCCGCGAACGAGCAAGCTTTGAGGTACGTGACGTTCATCCTTCGCATTACGGCCGAATTTGTCCTATTGAAACGCCCGAAGGTCCGAACATTGGTCTTGTCGGCCATCTAGCTTTGTATGCTAATGTCTCTCCTCTGGGTTTCATACTTACACCTTACCGCAAAGTGGTGAAGGGCCATGTTACCGACCAGATAGACTATTTGGGTGCGACTGAAGAGGAACGTTTCATCATTTCGCACGCCGGCGCCAAACTTGATGCTAAGGGCAAGTTTTTGGAAGATAAGATCCCCGCTCGAATCCACTCCGAACCTGGCTTAGCCATTCCGCAAGAAATAGACTACATCGATGTCTCACCAAAACAACCGTTTTCTGTAGCCACTTCTTTGATCCCCTTTCTTGAAAATGACGATGCTAACCGCGCTTTGATGGGATCGAACATGCAACGCCAAGCCGTACCTATAATCACGCCGGAAGAACCGATTGTCGGTACCGGCCTTGAAAGCAAAGTCGCCCGTGATTCAGGCATGATGGTCATTTCCGCTGACGCCGGAACGGTAGAAGAGGTAGATAGCTCGCATGTTATGCTCAAAAATACCAAAGGAGAAAAGACGATTTATGATCTGCTCAAATTCAACAAATCAAACAGCTTTACCGCCATCAACCAGCGGGCAATTGTCCGGGTTGGCCAAAAAATTAAAAAGGGCGACGTTTTAGCCGACGGACCGGCAACGCAAAACGGCGAGTTGGCTCTGGGACGCAATCTTCTGGTAGCCTTCATGTCTTTTGAAGGAGCCAACTTTGAAGACGCGGTTGTGCTTTCGGAAAAATTGGTCAAAGAAGACCTTTTCACTTCAATACATATAGAAGACTACTCGATTGACGTGCGCGAAACCAAGCTCGGTCCGGAAATAACAACTTATGATATTCCCAACCGGTCAGAAGAAAAACTCAAAGATCTGGACCCCGATGGTGTAGTCAGGATCGGCGCCGAAGTTAGATCGCAGGATATTTTGGTAGGTAAAATTTCGCCTAAAGGCGAGAGTGACCTGACTGCCGAAGAAAGATTACTGCGTGCAATATTCGGAGAAAAATCACAGGACGTCAAAGATACCTCTTTAACTCTTGATTATGGTAAAATCGGCCGTGTTGTTGGCGTGCGTGTCTTTTCACGCGAGCAGGGAGACAAACTGCCTGCCGGTGTCATCAAAACCATTCAGGTTTCAATCGCTCAGATGCGTAAAGTACAGGTCGGCGATAAGCTTGCCGGACGTCACGGCAACAAGGGTGTTATCTCCACGATACTACCTGAAGAAGATATGCCTTTCTTGCCTGATGGCCGACCGGTTGACATGATATTGAGCCCCCTGGGTATCATTTCACGTATGAACATCGGCCAGGTTCTTGAAACTCATCTTGGCTGGGCTGCACAAAAACTCGGTTATAAGGCCGCCGTGCCTTCTATGGGCGGAGCTACTGAAGACATGATCAAAGAAGAGTTGCACAAAGCCGGTTTGCCCGAAGACGGCAAAATTTATGTATACGATGGCCGGACCGGCCGGAGGTTTGAGCAAAAAACCACTGTCGGCGTAATTTATTTCATGAAACTGATGCACATGGTTGAAGATAAAATTCATATGCGTTCAATCGGTCCGTACTCACTGATCACCCAGCAGCCGCTTGGCGGCAAGGCGCAATTCGGCGGCCAAAGATTCGGAGAAATGGAAGTCTGGGCGCTTGAGGGATATGGCGCCGCTCATACTTTACAGGAGATGCTGACGATTAAATCAGATGATGTTCAGGGCCGCGCTAAAACGTATGAATCAATAGTTGAAGGCGAAGAGATACGCGCCCCGCATCTGCCTGAATCATTCAAGGTATTATTGTCAGAAATCAAAGGATTGGGATTAAACATTGAGCTTAAAGAAATGTAATCATATGAATTTTAGCGCATTAAAGCTTAAGATTGCCTCTCCGGAAGAGATTTTAGAATGGTCTTACGGCGAAGTCACTAAACCGGAAACCATCAATTATCGCACGCAGAAACCGGAGAAAGAAGGGCTTTTTTCAGAGTCTATTTTCGGGCCGACCAAAGACTGGGAATGTTATTGCGGTAAATACAAGAGGATCCGCTACAAGGGTATCATATGTGACCGCTGCGGCGTTGAAGTAACGCGTTCTATCGTCCGCCGTGAGCGAATGGGCCATATTAAACTGGCTAGTCCGATAGCACATATATGGTTTTTGCGCGGCGTGCCCTCACGTATTGCGACACTGCTTGACGTTTCACTTCCTGATTTGGAAAGGGTGATTTACTTTGCAAGCTATATCGTAACTAAGGTCAATGAAGAGCTTAAGGTGGAAGCCGTCAAAAAAATGGAATCCGAGTTCAAGTCTCTCATTAAAAATGCCAAGCAAGAAACCGAGCAGGATAAAATCAAAGCCCAAAAAGAAAGAGAGCGAGAGAACCTCCGCAGTCTCAAAAAATATCAAATACTTTCTGAACTTGATTTCCGAGACCTATCTCTTAAATACGGAGAGGTTTTTGAAGCCAGTATCGGCGCTGAAGCCGTAAGACGTTTGCTTGAAGAGATGAACCTTGAGGAAGAGGTAAAAAAGGGTGAAGCCTCCGTGAAAGACATGGATAATACCGTAGCTCAGAAAAAAATGCTGCGCCGCCTCAAAATGCTAAAACGCATGTGGCGAAGCAACATTCGGCCTGAATGGATGATCATGACCGTTCTGCCTATTATTCCGCCGCTTCTGCGGCCAATGGTCCAACTTGACGGCGGACGCTTTGCCACTTCCGATCTCAACGATCTCTATCGCCGCGTTATCAATAGGAACAACCGCTTAAAACATTTACTTGAACTTCGCGCGCCTGAAGTTATTACCAAAAACGAGAAGCGCATGCTTCAAGAAGCGGTGGATGCCTTAATCGACAACAGTATGCGCCGAGGCCAAACACTGGTTTCTGCTTCAACCGGTCAAAAACGGGCATTGAAATCTCTGGCGGATATGCTCAAAGGCAAACAGGGTAGATTCAGACAAAACTTACTCGGTAAGCGTGTGGATTATTCCGGCCGAAGCGTTATCGTCATCGGACCGGGGCTTAAGCTTGGCGAATGCGGTCTGCCTAAATACATGGCTTTAGAACTTTTTAAACCATTCATCATTAACTATCTTAAAACCAAAGGTCTGGCTCACAACATACGTTCGGCAAATCATTTAATAGACCAGGAAGTGCCGGAAGTCTGGGAAGCACTGGATGAGGCAATTAAGGATAAGCTGGTATTGCTAAATCGCGCGCCAACTCTACACAGACTGTCAGTACAAGCGTTCAAGCCGGTATTGATTGAGGGTAAGGCAATCAAGATCCCCGCCTTGCCTACCCGTGCCTTCAACGCCGACTTTGATGGTGACCAGATGGCTGTCCATTTGCCGCTGACCAAAGAAGCTCAGCAAGAGGCTCAGGATCTTATGCTCTCGACCCATGGTATTTTGAAGCCGGCAAGCGGCGAACCGGTCGCCATTGCTACCCGCGACATTACTTTCGGCTGTTACTATCTTACCAGTATCCACAACGGCGCAACTGGAGAAAACAAGATATTTTCATCCGAGTCAGAAACCATGCTCGCCTACGACCATGGCGTTATTGATTTGCGAGCTAAAATCAAAGTGCATTTGACCAAAAAACCGGCCAACGGCGAAGACAAGCTGGTTGAGACCACCATAGGCAGAATTATCTTTAACCATGCTCTGCCGGAAGCTCATATCTTCATAAACAAAACACTGAATCAGACCGACTTGCGCAATATAGAAGCCGAGATTTTACATAACTATGGCGAAGATCGAACGGTAGAATTTTTAGATGCCATCAAAGAATATGGTTTTCATTACGCCACCGTCTCGGGCGTATCCTGGGGCATGAATGACTTGAGGATCCCTATTGAAAAAAATGAGCTTATCGCTGAAGCTGAAAAAATAATAGAAGAAAACAAATCACTCTACGAGCAGGGACTACTTACTGAATACGAAAGAAAATCAAAGGCAATTGAGCTTTGGACACTGACCAAAAGCAAACTTGAAAAACTTGTCAGTAAACAATTCGGCGAGGACGACGCAGTATTTATGATGGTAGATTCAAAAGCCCGCGGCAATTGGGGCACGGTCAACCAGCTTGCCGGTATGCGTGGTTTGATGGTCAAACCCGACGGTGAACTGATTGAATTGCCGGTTAAAAGCTCCTTCAAACAGGGCTTAAATGTTTTGGAATACTTTATCTCTACTCACGGTGCCAGAAAAGGTCTGGTAGACACGGCTTTGCGTACAGCAACCGCCGGTTATCTTACCAGACGCTTAGTTGATGTCGCCCAAGATGTTGTCATCAAAGAAGAAGATTGCAAGGACAAAGAGGGTTATACCCTACACGCCCAGGATGGCAAGGCTGCCGGCGGTGAAAATATCGGCAAACGCTTGCATGGCCGCACTTTGCTTGAAGATATCAAAGACGCCGAAGGCAATGTTATCGCCAAGAAAGGCCAGGTGGTCAACAGAGAAGTCAGCCATAAAATTGATCAGATTAAACTTGATAAAATCAGGATTCGTTCGGTTATTACTTGTAAAGCCGTTGATGGCATCTGCCGCATGTGCTACGGCTACGATTTGTCCAAAAACAAGCTCGTAGAAATCGGCGAGGCCGTGGGTATCGTTACCGCCCAAGCTATCGGCGAACCGGGTACTCAGCTAACAATGAGGACGTTCCACACCGGCGGTGTGGCCAGCGTTGGTGATATTACCATGGGTTTGCCGCGCGTGCAGGAAATATTTGAAGTGCGTCCGCCGTCAGGCAAGGCTTTGATTTCTGAAATTGACGGTAAAATTACCAGTCTAGAAGAGAAAGGCGGCCAATTCATCGTCAAAATGATTTCTGATATCGGTGAAGAGCGAGAATATTTAACAATGCCGGGCAGCCAACCGACGGTGGCGGCTGGAGATCTAATAACCGCCGGCCAACAGCTCTCCGATGGTCACGTTGACCTGAAAGAGTTGTTTCAAACCACTGCCAGCATTGAAGTTGTAGCTAGATATGTTATCCGTGAAGTACAAAGCATTTATCTGGCGACCGGTGAAGGCGTCAATGATAAACATGTTGAATTGATAGTCAGACAGATGTTCTCGCGCGTGAAAATTACAGAAGCGGGTGACACAGATCTATTGCCCGGTGATGTCGTGGAAAAACGCACTCTGCTTGAAGCCAATATCGCAGCTAAACAAAACCAGCAAGGCGGTGGCAAACCGGCTCAATTCCAGCAGTTACTTTTGGGCATAACTAAAGTTTCTCTCTCAACCGAAAGCTATCTCTCTGCCGCATCCTTCCAAGAAACTGCCAGAGTCTTGATTGACGCGGCAATTTCAGGCAAAGAGGATCCTCTGCGCGGACTTAAAGAAAATGTCATCATTGGCCGGCTCATTCCTGCCGGTACTGGGTATGGGCAGGTTAGCCAGCCGGTTACAGAAGAGTAGACGCTCGCTCAAGTAAAATATAAAAATAAAAAACCCACAATAAGTGGGCCAATCTATGTACGAAAGCTATTCATCTTTTTTAAACTTGATACTCTTAAATATTTTTAAGACTAATTGTCTTTGGCTAGAGCTAAGATCTTGAGTGCTCGTTATAGACAAAGCAACCCATTGTCGCATTACCAACTTATTTTGTAAGTACATCCCAATTAAACCTTTTTCTGCCCTGGCATTTACAATTTTGGTTCTGTGACCAATCCTAAACTTGTGCGCAAACTTAGCAATAATATTTCCCCTGTTTACGCGGTAGTCTTTTCCCTCATAATCACTAAGGCTATTAGAATACCACCCGTAATCGAAACTTAAAGCTATCATATCTCCTTTAAAGCTACCAATAAAAGAATCTACACCTCTTGCTGGCTGGAATACCCAACCAGAAGGCAAAGAAATAGTAAACGGACCGACATCCTTAACTTGCCATTTAGATTGGCCTAAGCATTGAGAAGCCAAGAATAAAAAGATCAATACAGGAATAGCTCTTCGTGACATATTAACTCCTAATTTTAAAGATCGTCTATCAAAGTCTATGCCAAACTTAACCCAAAGTAAATAGATTGATTAGCCTAAAACAAAAACGCCACGGCGGGGATGGGCCCGCGCGTGGCGTGATTTTTTGGGGGAATTTTCGCTTCAGTGTTTGTTAGTCAACACCAAAATCGTACAATTTGCCGCCGGCGCTAGCCATATCGCCAACGGCTCTGACGCCGCCGGCCGGGTAGAAAGCGTACTCGCCCGGCTTGAGTGGCTCCTCGAAGATGATCTGGTACTGCTCGCCTGCTTTCTTGGCAGTGAACTTCACCAGATTCTTCTTCTCAAAGCCGACGCTCTGACCGGTGATGCCCATGGAACCGATGGTCACCTCTCTCTTGTCCGGCTGCCTTTCCAGATGCAGCAGAACGTACTCCCTAGGACTAGAATCGTCCCGAGGAATGAAGAGTAACGTCGGTTGTCTGCTGGTCCGAATACGGGCAGCCGGTCCTTGAATTTCGGCCTTTTCTCGCCCTTTGAGGGCGCCGAAGGTTCCAATCATCTTGCCGGCACTTTTGATGCCGATCTTCTGCCGGCCGAAGGCAGTCGCTTCGATTTGGTCCAGCTTGCCATCCTGGACTAGATAGAAGCCTGGTTTGGTCGGCTGGCCGGTGATGGCCGTTGCCGCCGGCATGTCCCTTGTGACCGGCGAGATCTTTACGGTTGGCATCGGTGCCGGTGATGTAGCCAGAAGCGCCAGGATGACCTCCTCCTTGCAGGAGGCTCCCTTAAGGGTCATCACCTGGCCACTACTGACCGGTGCCTGCGGCGGCCGTTGTTTTATGAACGCCAGAATGATACTGTCCGACGTTCTGCCAATACAGAGCTGGGCGATACCATCAACAACGGGGTCGGCCGTGGTGGTCTCGGCTCCGGCGGTCATCGTAACCGCCAGGAGGATTGTAACCAAGCAAAACATCTTGATCTTCATGCTATTTTCCTCCAAGCGGTTGTGAGATACCGCAAAACTTAAGTTAACGAACTACCTTATAATAATAGCATACTTTAGCAAAAGTAGCAAGTACCACATCAAAAAACCTTGTAAAACAAGGTTTTTTGATGAATAAAATCAACGAATTGCATTCAGCTCTTCTTAACCCTACGTTGAGTATCGCGAATCTTAGATTTGAACTTTTTGATCTGGCGCTCTATCTCATCGCGCACGGAATCTATGGCTGTATGCAAATCAATATTCTCATTGACGCCACGCAAGAGCTTGCTGCCTATCTTAAGGTTAATTTCTGCATAATAGACAAGACCCTTCTTGTGATGCTTAGACAGCTTACCGACTTCAACTCTAGTTTCGCTTAACCGATCATCCTTATTTAGAAATTTGGAGATCATAGCCATCTTTTCTTCAATAAAAGCTTGAATAGATGGAGTCAGATCTATATTTTTGGCATGAATCATCAATTTCATCCCGCTAATCTTAGCACACTAGAGAATAATTGAAAACCCTCCGCCATAAGCGGAGGGTTTTCTGGTCGCGCCAGCTGGCGCGAGGAAGAGACTATATTTGCAAGCGAGTCTACAAGTAAAGAATTTATTTGAGACGAGCGAAGCAAATACATGCCTGTCGCATTGCGACAGTGCCTATATTCTCTTCTTTTTCTTTGCTTTTTTTCTTGGCATAGTCTAAGTATACGAGACGATGAGACAAAATCTTAAATCAAATTTTTGATATTTGATTTTTGATATTTGATTCGATCATCTCGCCCTCCTAATATGACAGTCGACCAAACTGCCAACGTAAACTAAAAGCTAAAAACGAAAAGTAGAAAATTTTTAATGAATCTCTACTAACGCTTACCTCTTAATTATACTGCAAAAAAATAATAATAAAACAAAAAAGTTGATAACTTTTAGGAATAAAAAGGAGCCATAATTTTTTCAACATCATGTAAAAAAATTTCTGGCTCCTTTAGATGTCTAATCTGACAAATTCGCCTATTTTAATATTCTCACCGAGCTTGGCAACAGATTGGTTGATGAGTTCCTTAATGGTAACATCTTGATCTTTGATGAAAGGCTGGACCAGGAGTTCTTTGGTATTTTCCGGAGCCATCGCGGCCACATGCATGGCAAGATTATGGGCCAGTTCTACAAACAACGGGTTGCGGGCTACGAAATCGGTCTCACAAAGCAGTTCTACCATGGCACCAACCTTTTTGGTGGCATGGATGTAGGATTCTATTATCCCTTCACCGGTAGTACGGGCGGATTTTTTTTCGGCAATCGTCGCACCGTGAGCTTTCAACACATTAATCGCTCTGGCTTTATCACCGCCGGCCTCTTCCAGTGCACGCTTGATTTGCGCAAAAGAAAAACCTGTCGTATCACGAAGCTCCTTGATTATTTCAATGTCAGGCATAATGTTATTGACTGGCGACTGGTGACCCGATTGCTTTTTTGATGGTTTCCAATATCAGCTCCACTGATTTTTTAGAATTATCGTTGGCCATAATCGGGTAATCAATTTGCTTGGGATCGCTATCAGTGTTTACTATGCCGACTATCTTAATCCCCATTTTCTTAGCCTCATGAACCGGTAACTGGCTTTCCTTCAAAGAAGAGACAAAGATAATATCCGGCAGGCGCGCCAGCTTGCGGATGCCGTCAAATTTCTTCTTCATGGCCACAATTTCGCGCTCTTTAAGGATTCTTTCTTTTTTGGTAAATTTCTCAAAGCCATCTTCGGCTTGTTTTTTTTCAAGATCTTCCAGGTATTTTACTCGCGCCATAATTGTCTTAAAATTAGTGGCTGTACCACCAAGCCAGCGTTCTATGACATACGGCATATTAAGGGCTTCGGCTGTGGCTTTGACGGCTTCAGCCGATTGTTTAGTCAAACCGACAAATAAAATCAGCTTGCCTTCAGCCAGCGCCGACTTCAAAAAATTAGCCGCTTTTATCAAACTGCCGGTTGTTTTGATCAAATCAAGGATGTAGATATTATCCTTGAGAGTATAGACGTAGGGCTTCATATTTGGATGAAAAACGGTCTTCTTACGACCAAAATGCATCCCCGATTTGACCATGTCTTCATAGGCCGGCAATAAGTTTTGGATGTTTGTTTCTGGCATATTAGTCAGAATGGTAGCAAGAAAAGTTAAATTATGCAAATTTTTGAGCTTGGCGCGTACACTCTCTATCACCATTTGTCCGCTCAGCGAGCGGACTGCATTCCGTTGAAAGCGTGGATTTTACTCGCAGTGGCGAATTATACTGCTCACAAACCATGCAATCCACTCTTTCAACGGTGCTATAGAGCATGTGCGCCAGACTCAAAAATTTATCCAAAAATTACAAACCGGAGCCGATAGCAATCGGCGATACCTGGCAATCAGATAGTTATTAAGTAAAGGATGTTTTAGTAGGCGGAGGCGCGTGCGTTTTGCGCCTGTCCCGAAGGGCCAGCAAAACACGCGCGCGTAGCCGTACTAAATACTTTTTTGCTAAGTGGGTTTGTAATTTTTGAGGAAACTGGCAATTATTTTAAGACATACAAATACACCAAATGGCGCCCTATTTTTTGAGATTTAAGCAGTTGGAATTCCGGGTGAGAAGTAAGATCAATCGGAAAACTGGGACAGAGGATTTTAATGCCTGGCCTGACTTCACACGCAATCTTAGAAGCAAGCTGGTTAATTAACTTGGGAAAAAGATACATATAGATAAAGGTTGCCTCCGACAAATCGGCAGACAGGAAATCTCGTCTCTTGATATTAAGCTTTGCCCTATCGGCGGCAGAGGTATTGAGAGCTAATGCAAATTTAGATTCCAGGTACGGCCAGAAAGATACCTCACAGCCAACGGCTTTTTTGACGCCGAAATTTTTAACTGCCGATATCAGCACTCGCCCGTCACCAGAGCCGAGATCGTAAAAAATATCCTTGCCGGATAAGCCACCAAATGATAATAACTCCCCCACTAGTTTGCTCGCTATCGGAACATAAGGCGCACCGTGAATGCTTGAAACTACACCCGACAGTAAAAATACACTAAAAACTAACACTACGGCCAACATCAAAAATAAAATAAAAACAAGAAGCAGAATCATGAATTAACTTTACAAAATAGCCATGAAAAACACAAAACCCCGCTAAGGGGTTCGTGTTTTTTAATAATATCTAGAATGCGCCACCGCTCAAGCTAGATACAACGTAGTTTGCGGTAGCAAGTATCAAACCAACAGCCACCACCACCACTATTCCTATGAAACCATGAAGTATCGTGCCTCTGGCTTCCTCCGCCTTTTTCGCGTCACCTCGGGCAAGCATGTATTTCAAACCACCATAAACTATGAAAATAACTCCGATCGTGACACCAACTACCATCAAATATGTAGCAGCCTGGTTGATGATGCCAACAATACCATTTAATGTTACTGCTCCCGTTGTAGAACCAGGATTAGGAATAGGCACCTTTGCTTGTGCTAATGCTAATAACGGTAAGGCAAACCATGCCAACGGACTTGCCATCTTAATCATTTTTTTAATTTTATTCATACGACACCCCCCTTCAGACTAGAATCTAGCGCTAGTTTTTAGTTACTAGTGCTTATCGCCGGCTGAACTAAAAACTAAACCTAGAACCTAGAAATCTTAATATTAAATTCTTGTTTCTATAGACAAATTAACAAACTAGCGGAATAATGGAAACACTTGAACCTACCGCGTAAGCAACAGTAGCCATTATAACATACACGCCTATGATTACCAGTAAACCTATCAACACATGGCCAAAATTCTTTGTAGCGGCGGCAAATGCCGTAGGATTGCCTCTGGCATGCATGAAACGCAAACCGGCAATGACAATGAAAATAACCATTATGCCGTCGGCGGCGGTAAGCAGATAGCAGGCAAGCTTGGTGATTATCTTAAAAACATCCTGAATGGTCAGGTCAACCCCCGGCAAACCGCTGGTACCCGTAGTAGTCCCCGCTCCCGTCCCCGCTCCCGTACCCGTACCCGTTCCCGTACCTGTCCCAGTTCCAGTACCTGTCCCAGTTCCAGTACCTGTGCCTGTACCAGTGCCACCACCGGCAGGATTGGTAACACAAGTTGTGCCTGTCCAACTACAAGCTGGATTAAGGTTACATCTATTACCCGTACAATCGTTCGGCACTGGATAGTTAGCACAGCTTGTAATAGTTGAACAATTAGGATTGATGGTTGTAGCCCGGGTCTGGATGTTAAATTGCGGTGAGGACCAGGTTTGACCTGGATTGAGACTGGCCAGAGTATCTAAAGCAGCTTTGGAAGTCCCCTGGCTTGATGCCGAACAATAGAAGAAACCAACGTAACGATTCTGCTGTTGATCAACACCCGAGCTAAAATTATAAGTTATATCTTGACCGCTGCCAGGAGACAGATACTCATAGTTAATGGCCGATCCGGCAATATAGTGCCTGACGGCATTAAAGAGTGAACCGGAATTGCAGGTAGGAGGTGAGCCATTCGATTGTTGAAATACAGAAAAACTTAAATTAACAGTTTGAGCCGGGTCAACACCGGTCGCTCCAGTGGCAAGATCATCGCTTTCGTTGACACAAATACCGTTATTACAACTTTGAGCGGTGTTGGTAGCAGAAACATTGTTTCCAATTAAAAACGTTGCAATGATTATTAGAAGCAATATTTTGTAGAAATTTTTCATTGAATTACGGGCCTTTTAAGCTCAGTATACTTTGGATTAAGCTGACAAATCCTTTGCCAATCAATACAATTGCCAGACCGATGACGGCATAGGTCAAAGCTTTTTTGCCCAACTCATAACGTTTAGGGCTACCGCCGGAAGTTAGCAATAAAATACCGGCATAAATTATTACAATCACCGCAAGCGGTATTGAAAGATTAAAAATCCAGGTACCAATGATGTTGACTAGATCTTGAAAGGTACTGATACCGATGGGGTTTTGTAAAGTAAAGGTTTGGTTGCCACCGCCAGTTGTGCCACCGCCAGTTGTGCCACCGCCACCACCACCACCAGCAGCAGCACAGCCTGTACAATTATCGGTGCCCGCTCCCGGCACCACAACACAAACATTACTTTGACATTCCTTGTGGCTTTGCGTCGACACCTCTTTTCCGCATAAAGTGCTGTCGCTTAGTTTCGCACATTGTGTCCTATCCGTGCAACCAGTCGTATTGACACAGGTACTGTCGTTTTTGGAATCACAAATATAAACAGTTTTCCCAACGGCATCGGGTCCGGTACACGCGAAGATGTTGTATGTGCCCGATGTTAGTTTTATAGAATACTGGCCGCTCGAGGTAAGAATTGTACAATTGTTTGTAAAAAAGCCGCCGGTTTTGCAAACCACAACATAGGCTTTTACTGGCATGCTATCCCCGGCTGTAAAACCTCCTATATTGGAATCTATAAGATCAGATGGTGTAACCGTAACAGAACTGCCATAAGGCGTCGGCTTATTCTGCGTCATATTTATAGTATTGGTTGCATACCTATTTCCTAGACCGTTTTTTGCTTGGGGCGGTGCATCGCTTAAATCAAGTGAATAGGCTTGGTAAAAATCATAGTAAACATAAAACTTATTAGAACAAATGGTACCGTCAACGCTACAATAGCCATCGCATGTTCCACCGTTAACAAAGCCGCCCATAGTCACTTGGCTTGTGATCGTAAGCGGTCGGTTAAAAGACAAATTGCCCGAAGGAAGATTTACTTGAATATTTGCCGTACAATTAGCACTTGCAATTTTTACCGGAATCAAAACAAACAAAAAACCCGCGATTAATGTAACGATTAAAATTTTATAAGTATTCCGCATATTTAATTTGATTGGATTTCTTTTATCAAGGGCTCTAAAATGTCAAACGTTAGTTGGTTAGCAGGTCTTGCGCAAGGCGATCAATCTTTTCCGGGATCAGTTGAATTATTAAATCAATATCGGCTGTAAACCGCGGCCTACCCCAAATCGCAAGGGCAAAACTTCCGGTAATAACGTAGGAAATTCTTAAATTATCAAGGATTGCGGCTATTATTGTCAGTAAGTTTTCTTGCTCCATAATTAAAATATGCCGGGTTAAGCTTGCGGGCCAACTTAAAGAAATTGCTGACTATTTTTACTTTTTGTTCGGCCGACATTTTTTGAAAAACCTCGTCCTGAATATCTTGAGCGGTTTTTATTTTGGCCGTTTGAGCTGATGACATATTGGGCATTGTACTTGCTATTAATTCCCTTATGATATTTTACTACCTAAAACGAATTACGGCAATTTAATCTGTGGAGGAAGAGGCGGCAATGGGTTGCTAGGTCCGATATTTTTCTTGGTAACCGAACGTCTGACCAGCCAAATGACAATCACGATGGCAATTCCGCCCAACAAGTAAAGTATCGCCCCCAGCCAATTACTGCCGCTCTTGGCCGCCAGTTGCGGTGTAACGGAAGTACTCGGCGGCGGTTTCAAATGGCAATCAGTCGGACAGTTGTCGGAATTCTCACCGACATCCGAGTTACAAATATTATCATCATTGCAAAATGAGCTCGCTGAAACGCTCAAAGTCAAAAGTAATTGATTGTTGCTGTCATAAAAATTGACATTGTCACCATCAGCAAAATATGGTCCCTTTACCGAAAATCTGCCCTTAACAATACTCGTATCAAATTGAAAAGTAGCCAGTATTTTATTTTGGAAATTAACTATTTCTCCGTGATAAGGGTTGGCTGTTTTTAAAACTGGCACTAAATAGGGTTCGGCGACAATGTCGTATTGAAACTTAACATCCCGATCGGCGACTAGCTGATTATTAGAAAAGTAAAGATGAAAAAGATATGTAAAACCACTATCACTTGCAGTTTTGGTATCAGCGCTAGTTTTGTACGCGTAGAACCCGGCTACTGAAACTAGCCCTATGAATAAAAATACAAATATTTTTTTAATCTTAAGCATATTAATTAAAACCCGGGATTAGCAGTACAATAAATAATCTTGGTTGCCCCGGCCTTGGTTTGATTATAACCTAGCTTAATATCGCTGTCTCCATTGCAAATAGTATGCGCGTTATCATCGTAAAGACACTCCCACTTGCGGACATTATTAGTGCCATCACAACTTTTTTCAGGAGGCAGACAATTAGCACTGTCGGCACAGGCACCGGCAGCAGTCCATCCTCCATTATAACCGGCATAAATATTTCTGACTTGAGAACCGCAGGTTCCAGCGGCTATTACATTGATAAAGTTCGCGCCGATGCAGATACTCGCATCGGCATTTATGGGATTAGTTAGCCAAGCGCGCGTAACCATACATCTATTAAGAATGCTGTCCCAACGGCCTCCGGCAGCAGTACAACTTAGCGAGCTATTTTGAATTGGACAGCCTCGACTATTCTGGTTGGCGGTGTCAACGTTAAGCTGCATTAAACCGAATGAAGACGGTGGATTGTCAAATGATACCGCACCGACATTACAGGAAGATTCGGCCAATATTATCGCTTTCAAAATATTAGCCGTCGCCGCTCCGTTGTTGGTACCATACTTATTAGCAGAAGCGGCATATTGGGCGCTACAGTTGCCGTTACTACATGCTGTTGATTGGCCCTGACAAAGATTTAAACTGCTAAACATGCAAATTGCTCCCGTTGTTGTTCCCGTTCCTGTCCCTGTGCCTGTTCCAGTTCCTGTCCCAGTAGTTGTCTGGCTGGGATTAGTACAAATAACCGTGTTCCAGTTTTGCCCAAATAAGCTATTGCCCGCAATAGATTTGAGTACGGAATTGGTGATCATCCATGCCGCAAAAATTATTATCAGCCCCCAAGTAGTATTTTTAAAAAACGTTTTGCCGGTCCCGACCCAGCCAGGATTGAATCCGCCGAGTAATATCATTGTTCCGGCGATCAGATACATCAGCACCGCGATTGCCGGCACAAGCGTGAAAAGAACAAAATTAATCACCCGGCTCAATAGAGCCAGGATATCGCATGGTTGGCATGGCTGAGCTTCAGCGGCAGTATAGCCAGGAATTGGAACAGGATTGCCGCTAGAATCAATGGCTGAATAGTGGCCGCAAGGTACCAATGATGTTTTAGTTCCCGCCGCGTTGGTAGTCGCACCCGTACCGGTCCCCGTCCCTGTACCTGTACCTGTACCTGTACCCGTGCCTGTCCCCGTACCCGTGGTAGCTGCCTGAGCAATATTAGGTCCAAAGGCAATGTCCGCTGCCGCTTTTTGCGCAGGATTACTAGAATCGGTAGCTTCCACGCCAACGCCATTGGCAGGCACAGCGGCTTGGGCAATATTAATAATATTTCGAGGGAAATTTACGGCTATGGTCCCGGTAATTAACCCATCCGAACTTAAATTGAAACCAGTAGGTAAATTTCCGCGTATTATCTTCCAGGTATAGGGTGCAGTTCCATTTTGAACTGTCAGTTGAGCCTGATAACTAGTTGCCTGCGCAACGTTAATGAGCTTAGACGGCGATTTGGGTGTTGCTAATGATATTGTTCTGCTTGTGTCAGGGATAAATAATGAGTTGCCGGGTATAGACAGGTCGGGCGAAGAAATCTTAAACCTAATGGTCGTCGATTTATCAGCATTAGCGCCGACAAGCAACCATTCTACCCAAGAACCATTGAGACTGGCCTCATCGAATCCGGCCCAGCTATTCTCAAGTGACCAGTTGCCACCGCCATCTGTGGTCAGCGGGGCAGCAATGCCTAAATCTCCGACCGGCGTACAGCCCAGAGAGCTGCCATTTTGTTCGGCGCATATCTGAAGTGTGGCGTTGGCAGGTGCACCCGTTAGATTAAGCCGCCAAGAATCTATATTCCAAAATCCGGGATTTCGAAATGGCTTGGTGATATTAGTAATCGTCAACTTAGGACCACAGGCTGAACCGCCGGTAAGGCCGCAAATGTAGTCACCCGCAGGCGTCAGTGTCGCGCTGGAATCATAGAGTCCGAACTGTCCGCCAGCATCAAGTAGATTCCAGACGAAAGCGTATTTGACTCCCGAGTCCACGGCCACTTGTGTCACGATTGCCACTTTACTTTCGATATCCTGCCTGCTTCCTTGATCAAAACCGTACTCACCGATTACCAGATTGCCGGAATTCTTACCGGCAGAGGAGATAACACTTCTTATCAAACTGAGGTCGTTCCTTAATTGAGTGCCATCGTCGCCATTGTAAAGTGCGTTAATTGATTCGTAAGATGAATAGGAGTAATAGTCGGCGTTAACTGCCGGTATGACATCGTAGAGAACGCTTAGTAAACCCCGGTCTTTCAAATTATGAACAATATTGAATTCCACGGCACTGAAAACATTGGAGGCACCAGATGATTTTATGCCTGCCGTGCGCGCATTGATCCATTTCTCGAAACCAGCCATAGAGTTCAGGTAGCTCGGGCAACCGGCAGCAGTAGCACCAAATGCCGCACCGCAATAGATGTCGTTATCACCCTCCCAGTTTGAAATGATAAATGTTTTGTTGGGATAATTGGTGGCCAGATAACTTGCAAAATTAGCATATTCGTTTTGAATACGCTGGGTATTAGCTGCTGTGAAAAAGCTAGGATTGAGATAATTCTTAGTAACACAATCAGCAAAAGAAACACCGTCATAAGCAGTAATCATAATCACATTAAAGTTTGGGTCGCTCAATAGTGTATTGAAATCCGCCCTCCGCGCTAAACTTGTAAGGGAAAAATTGCTAATGCAACTCCCGCCACCGTAATCCTTGTCTGATTGCGGACCCATTACTATTCTTACGTTTTTAGGTCCTAAATCCTGCAATAGCATATCACCAGCCTGCAGCATGCCACTAGGCTGATTGCTTATTCTGCCGGCCCAAAAATATGCCCCGACATTATTGGCAGTAAGGGCTAAGGAGTGTGTTATGCCAACAGAAAAGACTCCAACAACAATTAGGAGGGTAACCGCTAAGATTTTAGATGCATTATTATTCAAGGGCCGTTTTGACTGCGTTGCATTAAAACATTAACTTTATTTTGAGCGGAATCGAGAGCATCGCGGGCACTGGCGCGCCCAAAATTAACGTCATCTATCATGTTGGCAAATATGGTTTCGATGGCAGAACTGTTAACTTGGTACCAGCATTTAGCCGAAAGGGCTTGCTCGGCAAAGACACCGATATCCGGCTGGCCCTTTTCTTGCTCAATCAGATCACGCCTGGCTGACGGGCGGCCGGAAGCCGTAAGATACAAGCCCGCACCTTTGGCCGAACTAAGGTAAACTAAAAATTTCCAGGCGGCAACCGCGTTTTTGGATTGTTTAGAAACTGTTGGCGCCCAATAATTTGCATAATTGACGGCAACTTGTGAACCGGCTATCTGCGGCATTGGCGCAATTCCGAAATTAAATCTTGCCGATTTGGAACGGATTGTCGTAATCTCATGGGAATAATTGAACATCATTGCCGCATTGCCTCCGGCAAAGGCGTCAATTGAATATTGCTGTTGGTCGTTCCAGGTGTAAACCTGCTTGGTTGAGTTGGCAAAATCAGTGTAATACTGCAAAGCCGTTTCACCGACATTCTGGCCGCCTACTGAAAGCGCGAAAGCAGCGCTCCTGTGGCTATCGTCAGTCATTTTAACACCGCTTTGCATCATCAGAAGTCCCAGGATATCAGTCGAACGATTAATATTACTTGCTGTGCCAATAGCCGCTCCGGCTCTGACAATATTGCCGTGAGAATCAAGAACGGTGAGTTTTTTGACGTCATCATTAAATTCATCCCACGTCTTGGGCGGCTGAGCTATACCGGCAGTGTTAAAAAGATCTTTATTGTAGTAAAGCGCCATGCTGTCCATGTAAATCGGCAGGGCGTAGATTTGACTGTTTTGAGTCAAATCATTAAGCGCGCCGTCAACAAACTGATCTTGGAATTGCTTAATCGTAAAGATGGACACTTTCGCGCCGCTAAGAACTTGCTGAGGCAAAGGCTGAATCTCGGCGATATGCTTGGGCAACCAAGTGTTGTGCATCAGCCAGATATCCGGACCAGTACCGGCGGCAAAAGAATTTATCAGCTGACTTTCATAATCGGCGAAATTGAACTGCCTATAAGCAATTCTGATACTGGGATTCGTCTTCTGGAAGTCAGTAATTGCGCTATTATAAAAACTAACATCATCATAAACACCCCAGAATTGTAAAGTTACGGACTGCGGCGCCGGCGGCGCGCCAAGACCTCCGAAAAAAAAGACCAAAATCAAAAGCAGGATCAGCACCACAAGGCCAGCGAGAGAACCGATTATGATTAGTTTAGTTTGGGACATTAAAATTCAACTGCAGATCTACAGTTTAGATTTTCTTGAAAGTCATACCATAGTGAAATAGGCCGGCATCAATATCGCTTATATGTCCGAAGCCATGATTGAGAATCATCTGCCTCATCTCTTCTTGGTCGGTCCGAAGATCGTCCGGCGGGCCAAAACCGCCTGTACCCTTGCGCCAATCTATGACAACAATGATCCCGCCGGGCTTGAGCACGCGCTTAGACTCGTCGATGATAGAAGGCTTATTTTTGTTCTGGAAAAGTATATTGGCCAGGATCGCCATATCCTGCGACTCATTGGAAAGTCCGGAACTGCCGAGAACCTCAAGATTAGATCTAACCGTTTCAATGTTGCTCAAACCTTCCATCTTGGCTTTGGCGCGCAAAGTATCCAGGGCGTTATTCATGACATCCACCGCCGTGACAACGCCGCTATCACCAAGCATTTTAGCAATAATAATAGCAAAAAATCCCGCACCAGAACCGAAGTCAGCAATACGCATACCTTCGGTTACACCAAAACCGGCCGCTACCTTTTGCGGATCTATAAACCCCCCGCTTCCAGGTACGTGTTGAGCAGGAGTAAAACCAGTTGTGTTCAACTGCATTTCTATACTTCTAATTTTAGCACTGCTAGCTTTCAACAAAAAGCCGCGTTGTTCACAACGTGGCTTTTCTAAATCTTAATTTAAACTACCACTACCGATGCGACGGCGTCGCCGGTATCAAGTTTCATGATACGCACACCCTGGGTGGCGCGGCTTAATACGGAGATACTGCCAAGTTCTGTCCTGATTACTACGCCCTTGCCCGAAACAGCGATAATTTCTTTGTCCTCCTCGCTTGTCACGTGTGCTGATACTATATCTCCGGTCTTGGCCGTAATCTTGGCGGTTAAGATACCTTTGCCGCCGCGTCGCTGCAGACGATACGAGTTGACGTCCGTCCGCTTACCATAGCCATGCGCCATGACTACAAGCAATTCCAAACCTTTCTGCTGGTTAGTATTCGCCGGAATGACATCAGCACCGACAATCTTGGCACCGGCATCAAGGCGCATGCCGATCACGCCGCCAGCACCGCGGCCCATAGGCCTGACATCTTTTTCTTTAAAACGCACGGCTGAACCGTCGGACGTCACCAACATGATTTCGTCAGAGCCGGAACTGGTCCTGACCCACTTGAGTTCGTCATCTTTTTTAAGCTTTATCGCCACCATGCCCGAGCGACGCACTTGAGAAAATTCATCAATGGCAACTTTCTTGATGATGCCGTTAGCCGTGACCATAACCAGATACTTATCCTTGAGTTCTTTAGATATCGGGATGATTGCCGTAATCAAGTCACTTGGCGAGGTATTGAGGAAGTTAACTATGGCTTTGCCTTTGGTCTGACGCGATGTTTCCGGCACCTCGTAACCTTTAGTATTGTAAATTTTACCGGAGTTAGTGAAAAACATCAGGCTGTCATGCGTATTGGCAACGAAAAAATGCCTGACTGCGTCTTCTTCTTTGGTAGCCATGCCGACCAAACCTTTGCCGCCTCTTTTTTGCGAACGCAAAGTATCCGGCGGAATGCGCTTGATATAGCCGCCGTAAGTCATCATAAAAAGCGATTCTTCGTCAGGTATAAGCTCTTCTTCTCCGATTTCCTTAAGCGCCGATTTAATAATATTCGTCCTGCGCTGGTCGCTGTATTTAGTCTTGATCTCGTGGAACTCATCCTTGACTATGCCCAGGACTTTTTTAGGATGCGCCAGTAAATCTTCAAGGGAAGTAATCAATATCTTTTTTTCTTTGAGTTCATCTTCAACCTTTTTACGCTCAAGTCCGGCAAGCGCCTGTAAACGCATCTCTAGAATTGCCGCCGATTGTTTGTCTGAAAATTTGAAAGTTTTAATTAGATTCCGGAAGGCCTCTTCCTTGGATTCTGATTTCTTAATGAGTTTAATGATCTCATCAATATGATCAAGTGCTTTTTTAAGCCCTTCCAATATATGCGCCCGCTCCTGCGCCTTGTGCAGGTCATACTGGCTGCGCCTGCGGACTATAATCTGGCGATGTTCAATAAATTTACCAAGCATACTTTTGAGATCCAAAATCTGCGGCTGTATGCCGTCAACCAGGGCAAGAATGTTAACATGGAAAGATTTCTGTAGTTCGGTGTACTTGAAAAGCTGGTTTAAAACTTTGCGCGGATAGGCATCCTGCTTGAGATCTATGGCTATACGCAGGCCTTCTCTGTCTGATTCGTCGCGTATATCCTTGATACCGTCTACTTTTTTCTCTTTAACCAGGTCGGCAATTTTTATGATTAATTCCGCTTTATTAACCTGGTAAGGAATTTCCGTAACAATTATCTGGAATCCTCTTTTTTCGGATTCTACTATTTCAGTCTTAGCACGCATAATAATCGGTCCTTTGCCCGTTGCGTAGGCATTCAAAATATCACGCTCGTTATAGATCGTGCCGCCAGTCGGAAAATCCGGACCTTTGACGAATTGCATAAGATCACTGACATCAGAATCTGGATTATCAATCAAGTGGATAAGCCCGTCTAAAACTTCGCCTAGATTGTGAGGCGGGATGTTGGTCGCCATACCGACGGCAATACCCATTGAGCCGTTAATGAGCAGATTAGGAACTCGTGTCGGTAAGATTGTCGGCTCCTGTGCCGTACCGTCAAAATTATCCCTGAAATCCACGGTCTCCTTATCAATATCGGCAAGAAGATATTCCGATATCGGAGCAAGCTTAGCTTCGGTGTACCTGTATGCCGCGGCACGATCGCCGTCAACACTGCCGAAGTTGCCTTGGCCGTCAACCAAGGGATAACGCAGAGAAAAATCTTGCGCCATGCGAACCATGGAATCGTAAGCGGCAGAATCACCATGGGGATGGTACCGGCCAAGCACATAACCGACTACTGTGGCTGATTTGCGGTATTTTGCCTGTGGCCGCAGTCCCATTTCGTGCATAGAATACAAAATCCTCCGGTGAACCGGCTTGAGTCCGTCTCGCACGTCAGGCAGGGCTCGGTCAACGATCACGCTCATTGCGTAATCAAGGAACGACTCCTGCATCTCCTGCACGATTTCCCGAGGTTTGATTGTACCAGCTAAAACAGCCATTAAAAAAAGTTATAAGCTATAGGCCTTAAGCCATGTTAAGTGGCTTGTTGCCTACAGCTTATAGCTTATGGTCCATAGTTAATCTGATAAAGGTAATTTTTTCGGCGGCACTATTTCTGTTTGGGTGTTTTGCCCATTATTGATGTCTAAACTTGCCGGTTTACCACTAATAAGTTCTGAAATGTTCGCCTGTAGATCCTTGAACGAATTGAAAATCGTAGCAAATGGTGATGGCTGTTTTGGTTTATTACTGTCGGCCAGCGCCTGGTCTTGGGCGGTTTCAGGATGCAGTAAGGCCACAAACTGCTTGCTAGTTGAACGGAACCAAACAAAACCGATCACCGAAAAACAAATCACGACCATGAGCCACATGAAAACATGGCGGATATGTTCTGGCTGTTGTCGGATTTCTTCAAGTAAGCTTTTCATAAACAAATTTACATTTTAAACATTACCAATTTGATTTCCTCCGTTGGCAGATTTTTTGCCGCGATCTTGAAAATGTCTACTTCTTCCGGCTTAAGCCCAATCTCTTTCAAAAATTTCTGCGGGCTATCAATATCTACATTGAGTCCAGTGACTTTGTAATGCATTGGAATGATTATTTTGGGCTCTATTTGTTTCACTATCTCCGCCGCCTCCTTGCCGTCAATGGTATATTTGCCACCCACGGGAATAAACAAAATATCTATATCGCCGATCGCTTCAACTTGTTCGTCGGTCAGCTTGGCCTGGCCGAAGTCCCCCATGTGGCACAGTCTCATATCTTCCATCCTGATTACGTAAATCGTATTCAGGCCGCGTTCGGTGCCTTGCATGTTATCATGATACGACATAATGCCTTCGACATAAACCCCCGACTTTTCATATTCGCCAGGTCCGCGTACGACAAATGCCTCTGGCGGTACGCCCTCCACATTATTATGGTCATAGTGCTCGTGGCTGACAAGAAAGACATTGTCATTCAGGCGCGGTACGCGCAGGCCAATATCCTTGGAAAATGGGTCTATTAGGACACTTACTCCCTTGGATTCCAGACGAAAACACGATTGTCCGTACCAACTGATGGTCATACACTAATTATAGCAAAATAATGACGACCTATCAACTACCTGGGAAGCATTGCGTTTTTTATTTTTTATGCTAAAATCAGATTAATGAAAGCTAGTATACATCCACAATATTATGAGGCGACAGTACACTGCGCCTGCGGCAATAAATGGAAAACCGGCTCAACTATGCCGGAAATTAGCGTGGAAATATGCAGTAACTGCCATCCATTTTACACCGGCAAAGAGAAGCTTTTGGATGCTCGCGGCCGGGTAGATAAGTTCAAAAAACGTATGAGCAAGTCCGAAGAAATCATAAAAACCAAGGCTGCCAAGAAACCCCGCACCAAAAAGTAATTGACGAGCACTTCGCCAGCTCAGCATAAACTCCGGCGAGGAAGTACTGAGGCTAGCAGGCCGAACGTGCCGCTCGCTTATCCGAATGCCGACTACCGAAGAACTAAAAAAAGAACTTGAAGAGATCCAAAAACAACTCGCTGATGCCGAGTTTGTTTTAGATTACAAACGAGTGGTTGAAGCATCTAAACGCTATGCTGAGATCGAACGACTGCTCTCTGGCGGCCCTTCGACAAGCTCAGGGCAAGTCCGGTCAGAGGTTATTGTAGAAATCCGCGCCGGTACCGGCGGTGAGGAGGCGGCACTTTTTGCCAACACTCTTTTTGAAATGTACAAAAAATACGCCATACTCCAAGGCTGGCGGTTGGATGTGCTTGATTACAGCCGCACTACAATCGGCGGTTACAAAAATATTACTTTTGAAACTTCCGGCAAAGATGCTGGCACAAAAATGCTATATGAATCAGGCGTGCATCGCGTTCAGCGTATTCCCGAGACGGAAAAAAGCGGCCGGGTACATACCTCAACGGTCACCGTGGCAGTCCTGCCCAAGGCTAAAGAAAGTGAGATTGAGATAAAACCTGATGATATTGAGATGTCCGCTTACCGTTCCGGCGGTCCGGGCGGTCAAAATGTTAACAAGGTATCCACCGCCGTCAGAATTCTGCACAAGCCGTCAGGCATCGTTGTCAGCTCGCAAGAGGAACGCTCGCAGGCGCGCAATAAGGAGCGGGCCCTTGATATTCTGCGTGCAAAGTTGTTAGATATCAAAAGAAGCCGTGAAGTCGGTGTTGTCACCGAAGAACGGCGCAAACAAATAGGTTCGGCCGAGAGAGCAGAAAAGATCCGGACTTACAACTTCCCCCAAGACCGCATCACCGACCACCGCATCAAAAAAAGCTGGGGTAACATAGAAAAAATACTTAACGGCTACCTGGAACCAATAACTGAAGAATTAAGCAAACAACTAAAATGACAGAGTATCAACCGGAATTAATGACTCCGCCAGACAATAAATACCCGGGTAGCGGGCCGGTCTTTGAAGCCGGACCAGGCTGGGGCAAAAAGCTAAATGAGTGGTTTAAGAAAAATTTTGCTAAATGGATTCTACCGGTAGTGGGAGCTGTGATCATAGCTGCCATCATATTAAATCTTTACAAAAATAATCCCGGGGCAACGGCGACGCCAACTGTTGCCAATACCAACTTGATCTCACAGCCGGTGCAAAAGGGTGACAGCCGCACACTTGTAGCACGCCATGCTTTGGCCCAATATCTACAGATGAATCCTGATCAATCCCTTACAAACGGCCAGAAACTATTCATAGAAGAAGTACTTAGACGCAAAATAGATGCCAAACCCCTGGCTGTCGGCACAACAATTGAATTCAGCGTATCTGACATCGAATCTGCTATTTCCCAGGCCAAGCAACTCGCCCCCTCCACTCTTGCTAAATGGGAAATCTACGCCAAAAACGTTAGGTTTTAGTTGTAATCAAAAATTAAAAACTAGCTTAGCAAAAACTTTTTAGTACGGTTGCGCACGTGCGTTTTGCTGGCCCTTCGGGACAGGCGCAAAACACACGTGCCTCCACCTACTGGAACATCCTTTGATTGGTAATTAGGCAAGTTAAAAAAACCACCGACTGGTGTCGGTTTGTGGTTTTTAATTTTTGATTACAATGAAACAGGAGCGAGGCTGGGTAGTGCTTTGTGGGTATTCCAGCGAGCAGATTGCTTGGTTAATTTTTGATACAATTTTTCCTCATCAAAAATTAAATCTGTGAGATGAAATAGCGGAGCCGCCGCTGGAGCGGCGGAGCGTACCAAAAAAGCACTACCCTGCCGAGCGCTACTTTTTATTTCTGCACAAATGGCGGCAACTACTGATGCGTTATGAAGGCAAAATCCATTTTTTCTACAAAATAATTGCGAAAGTTTTTAGGCAAGGAGTTTAGTACGTCAGGTACTGTCCACGGCCGTTTTGCTATATGGTCACGAATTACTTTGGGATCAGAATACAGCTCCCCCAAATCTACCAGAATGATGTTGCCGTCGGCGCTTGTAGCAAAGTTATCCGTAATAAGAAAATTCCTATCAATGAGCGAATGTCCGATCAGGGTTTTATTAAATTCAACAAAAGCGTCAATAATTTTTTTAGCTTCTTCTAACGTCGCGGACTTCAAGCATCTACGCAATGGAGTGACTTTATCCTGTTCGTAATCAAGTTCATTGAGAACCCTAGGGTTACCGAGTACCCGACCCTCTAGCGTGGTATGCAGGATTTTTTGTATTGATCCGGCAGCTTCTTGCCGGCATCTTTTATAGTATTTATGAAATTTCCAAAAAGGATGCCTGACGTAAGGAAAACTGTCATGTAACATCATGAGATAAGCAGTAAAACGAGTGTTGAATTTCTTTAACACTCTAGCGTTACCTATGTCATAAGTTGTATACTGCCACCCCCTGCCAATTACTTTCATATCTTTATTGTGCCAACATCTGTTTAATTGTTTGATAGACGGGTTTTTGACTGCCGTCATAACGAAGAATGCCGAAGAAATTTTCATTTGTACTGTTGCTGGTACCTAAGTCTTTGTAACTGTAGAAGAACAACGGGCCAGCCCAGGAATAGCTGCGAACCAAGTTGATACCGTCCTGGTAAATAGTAGACTGCAGGCCCTCTGAAACATGATCGGGGTTTTTGCTCAAGTTACTATTGGTAAGCGAGGCTTCCGCGCCCGGTCCGTCTGTCGGAGCACCGAATTCTGTCATCCAGATTTGCTTACTTGCATCACTGTTTGTGATCATTATACTGCGTAAACTCGGATTAGTCACCGATATCTGCGACCAAGCATTTGAGTTAGCCGGTCTTGAGGGAAATGAGTATGGGTGGACCCCAATAGCGTCAAAATAATTTTTGGCGTTATTTTCATATAATTGGGAAATAAAATCTACCGGCAGGATATCGCCCCTGGCAGTATTAGCCGGACCGACGCCACCTGTTACCACAAAGGCAGTAGGGTCCTCGCTTTTTATCGCGTTATGGACAGCTTTAAGAAGATCGGTGTAGTCGGCGGCATCAGGGGAGGGCTCCCAAAATGTTTTCAAATTAGGTTCGTTCCATATTTCCCAATTATGTATGCCTTGTGAAGCATAGCGCTGAACGGCGGCGGCGGCAAATGTAGCGAAGGCGGAGTTATCCGCCGGCCGACATTGGGCTGAAAAACAGCCATCTTGACGTGCCCAAGGCGGCGTATAGTCAAGTATCGGGAGTAACTTAATGTGGCGAATATTGGCAGCCGTCACAAGACGATCAATGGCATTCCAATTAAAACTATCGGCATCATTTGGCTGAACACTACTCCAATCAATGTCAAAGCGCAGCCAACCGATATTTAGCGACACCAGGTCATCTAACTCCGCGTTTACATCACCCTTACCCCGTGAAAGAATTGTACCGGTTGATACGCCGAATCTATATGCAACTGGATTTTTTAC
Organism: Minisyncoccia bacterium; assembly: GCA_041499075.1. Lineage (GTDB taxonomy): Bacteria > Patescibacteriota > Minisyncoccia > 2-02-FULL-40-12 > IGHO2-01-FULL-4-A > JBGQJN01. The sequence continues at coordinate 70,732 of JBGQJN010000001.1, forward strand.
AACAGTGGTGCCAGGAATTGAAATAATAAAACTACCCGACAAAAAATACCAAATTAAAAACATCCCGCCTAAAAAAATAACCAGCGATCCTAAAAATAACTTGAAGTGTCCCTTTTTTCTCATAAATTAATCAGTCCGTCTATTCCCTGACGAGATTCCAAACAAAGAAGGAGACAAAAGACATCAAAAAACATATGGCACCGAATGTGTCCTCGCGGGGAAATGGCAAGAGGTGCGTCAACGGTAGTTCAAGTGTTTCCGGATGAGTGGAGGCATTAACTGCAATATAGATCCAACCCAGCAATCCAAAAACAAACAAGGTTAATGAAAGTGAACGAATTATTTTTATATTATCTATCCTCATATCTTTATTGTACCAGCATCTGCTTAATTGTCTGATAGGCAGGTTTTTGACTGCCGTCATATCTTAATACGCCAAAGAAGTTCTCATTGGTGCTTGAACTGGTACCCAAGTCTTTGTAACTGTAGAAGAATATCGGGCCAGCCCAGGAATAGGTGCGAACCAGGTTAATGGCGTCGCCTATGATTAAGCTTTGAAGTTCTTCCGTGACATGGTCAGGGCTTGCATCTAGGTTATAATTGGTTGCCGTGGCCAATGCTCCCGGTCCGCCTGTCGGAGCGCCGAATTCTGTCATCCAGATTTGCTTGGCTGAATCGCCGTTTGTGATCATTATACTGCGTAAACTCATCGATGTAAGCGACATCTGTGACCAGGCATTCCATGATGCCGAATATGATGGCTTAACGGGGTATGAATATGGATGAAACCCAACCTGGTCAAAATATGGCCTAGCCCCGTTCTGATACATCTGGTTGAGATAATTTACCGGTGCAATATTGCCGCCGCCTGTGGCAGAAGGTGCCATGCCACCGGATATGACAACTGCCGAAGAGTCTTTATTTTTTATGGCCGGGTAGACTGCTTTAAGTAAGTTTGTATACTCAAGTGAATCAGCTCCCGAGCTCCAGAATGATGTTGAATTCGGTTCGTTCCATATCTCCCAGTTATGTATGCCCTGCGGAGCATAGCGCTGAACGGCAGCGGCAGCAAATGCGGCAAAAGCGGAGTCATCTGCCGGCGGACACCATAAAAAAGAGGAGCAGCTGACAGACCTGGCCCAAGCCGGTGTATCGTCTAATACGGGAAGTAACTTTATATTGTGGGTGTTAGCCGCTGCGACCAAACTATCTATCACACTCCAATGAAAAGTCGATGCACCGCTAGATTGGATGCTGTTCCAACTAATATCAAAACGGAGCCACGTAATTCCCAGAGAAGCCATATCACTAAGCCGAGCATTCAATTCGGTACTGGATAGGGAAAGAAATGTTTCACCTACCGACATGCCAAAATTATTAGAAATAATAGTTGTCGGGGTTGGAGTCAGCGTTGGTGTTGTCGTAGGCGTTGGAGCCGGAGATGCAGAGACAATAGTCGAGGGAGTTGGTGTCGGAGTTTTTGTTGGTATGGGTGTTGGGATTACAGTCGGTGTTGAGATAGAGGTTGAACTTGGGGTAGGGATTGGAGTCAAACTAGGAGTTGGGGCAGGTGTGGAAGTATAGCTTGGGGTTGTCGAAGGCATTGGAGCCGAAGATCCCGATACGGCAGGCGAGGAAGTTGGAGTAGGAGTTGGTGTTGAATTCGGAACTGGGGTGAGGGTTGGTGTCAGCATTAGGGTAGCTGAAGGTCCTGGGCTTGGGGTTGTCGAAGGAGTTGGGGTCAATTTAGCAGTTGATATCGGGGCGGCGTTTACTATTAATCGCGTAGTGCTTAGTTTGTAGCCAACATTACCCTTGTTATCATGAGTTTCAAGACTGTACCACCAAGTACCTTTAGCCGGAGTATCCTGTAAAACAGAGGCCCAAGAATCCAGATTCGCCGGAACATTAGTAGTCGCCACAGCCGACCAAATACAATCTGATTTCTTACTTGTATTACATTTTGATACCGAATATGGAGCATGATTGAGACCCACATAACTTAAATGCGAACCGCCGGAATCGGTGACTGTAAATGATGCTGTCATGGAATCGCCGGCATTTATACTGCGTGGCTGTATATCAAACAAATTAACCACGGGGACGGTCCCGTCATCGGCCGGTAAAGGAATCGGTGTAGGGCTGGTAGTACCGGCATTCTTAGGGATAGAAGCGAGCTGGCTGTCTGCCCCGATATCGATTATAGTCTCATTTATGTTTCCCAGTTTAAAAATTGTGGTTACCGGCGGGAAAAAGAAAATAACCAAAAACGCTTCGACAACAAAGAGTATCGACAGACCAATAATAAGTTTGAATTTTGATGTTTTGTAGATAATGTTTTTATAATACCGGATTTTTTTCCTTTTGATATTATGCCAAAAAAATGTATACTTTATTCTTGGCATCACATCATACCATAAATGACGTATTCTCCACAAAAAAAAATCCGAGATTGGCTTAAAAGTTTACACAGCGACAGTTTATTCCGTAATTCTTTCTACTTAATGCTAAACACTGGAATACAGGCCATACTTGGCTTTTTTTTCTGGCTGATTTCCGCTCATCTCTTCACGCCGGCAGAGATCGGAGTGGCGGCTTCTTTTATTTCCGCCATGACGCTTATTTCCTACCTTAGTCTTCTGGGCTTCAATACCACGTTCGTTCGCATTCTACCGACTTCCACAAACAGAGACAACGAGATTAACACCGGCCTGTTATTATCCATAAGTGCAGCGCTTATTATAGGAACTGCGTATGTTTTACTGGCTCCCCACATCGCGCCCAGCCTTGATATTATTCGTGAAAATATTTTTTATGCTATGGGCTTTATCATACTGGTTGCCTTGGCCACGATAAATTTATTGACCGATAGCATTTTTATCGCTCTACGCGCGGCAAAGTATAATCTTTTGATAGACGGCTGGATAATGGGCACCATCAAAATGCTTTTGCCGTTTGCGTTTGTAGACCTCGGTGCTTACGGTGTGTTTGCCGCATCCAGTTCCGCTGCGGCTATAGCAATGTTCTTAAGTATAGTATTTCTTGTTACAAAATTTGGTTATAAACCCAGGCTGAATATTAACATGCAAACGCTTCGCAATATGTTTCATTACGCATCCTCTAATTATTTTGCAAATCTTTTAAATATTGCTCCAGTAATGATTTTGCCGCTAATCGTGATTAACCGTCTTGGTTCCACAGAGGCCGGCTATTATTATTTGGCATTTACGGTAGCCAATTTGCTGTATGCAGTGGTATATTCGGTATCGTCATCACTTTTTGCAGAGGGTTCTTATGGCGAGGTTAAGTTAAAAAAATTATTTATACGTTCGTCGTTAATTATTACCGCCATCATCATCCCTGTCGGATTGATACTTGCATTCTTTGGTCCATTAATATTACAGTTGTTTGGAAAATCCTATAGCGATGCGGCTTCTCGTGTAATCATCCTCCTAGCGCTAGCATCGCCGGCCGTTGCCGCCTACACGCTAGGTAATGTGCTATTACGAATCATGCATCGTATATACTCTATAGTTATAGTTAATTTAGTGTATATGGTTACTATCAGCGGGCTAGCAATACTTTGGGTTAACCGCGGACTTCCCTGGATAGCGATAGCTTGGATGATAGGAAACGTAGCGGCTGCCGCTACCGGATTTATATTTATTTTATTTTCCAGGCGCTTACATGTCCCCTCTTCTTGAAGTCAGCAATGACATCCTCATATAGCTTAATGATATGTTCGGCATGAAATTCAATCGTAAAATTTTCGGCCTGCTTGCGTGACTTAACGGACATATCCTGCAAAAGTGCTTCATCTGACAAAAGTTTAATGACTTTATTGGCAATTGCGCTAGGATCTCCGGGGAAAACAAGATAGCCGGTCTGCCCGTCTATTAACCAATCTGAGATTCCTCCAATGTCTGAAGCGATTACTGGCCTACCAACACTCATTGCCTCGATACCGACTTTACCAAATGCTTCTGCTCCTAGCGACGGCATTATAACTAAACTAGATTTACTATATAGCACTCCGAGTTGAGTCCGATTTTGATAACCTAAAAAATTAATATGTTCGTCCAGATTCATCTCATCAACAATGTTTTTAAGATTTGTAATTTCTGGCCCATCACCAGCAATTAATAGCTCTGTTTTTGGACAAACACTAATTATCGTCGGCATTGAGCGTATTAAACAATCAACACCTTTTTGCTCTTCAAGCCGACCAACATACAAAAGGGTTTTACTCTTGAAAGTAGGTTGCATATAATCAAACAACTTGGTGGCATTTGTTACATGAATACTTTTTATTCCTTCTTTTCGTAATTCCCTCTGCATATACTTGCTAAATGATACGAAGGCATCGACATTTTTGAATGCTGTGAAGTAAACTAACTTGCTTATGTAGCGATGATAAAAATAATGTATCCATCCCAATAAAGAAAGCCCCTTTTGATGATACCTTCCTCTTTTATAAAAATTAGTCGGAAAATACCATGTTAATAAATCTGGAGTAAAATCTTCTGCTTGATGGACGGTTTCCACTACAGGAAAATCCTTCAAGGCAAAAAGAATAGACGGCGATATCTGACTAATGGTATGGATCTGAACAATATCAGGCTGAAATTCTCGCAAGATTTTCTTAAGCTCAAAGTAAGGCTTCGGGTAAAAAATACGATAAATTAATTGCAGAATTGATAGCTGATTTTCAATTGCCTCAAATTCAAAATCACTAAAATGAGGCAACTCGGGATGGAAATTACTAGTCATTATTTTGACTTCGTGCCCCATAGATTTTAAGACTGGCCGAAGCAATAATATGCCGTCTTCAACGCCGCCATTTTTATAACCCTTACTTGTAATTCTCAATATTCTCATATTTTTATCGATAAATTTTTACTACCCCATTGCTATAGATGAGGTTTTTATTGTCGTCAAGAAATTGAATGGGGTATTTGTAGGTTACTGCGTCATCACCTTGTACGGCCGTTGCCCTTTGTTTGGTAACAACTGATGAACTAAGAAATACGTAAGATTCTTTTCTTATTAAACCTGGGAATATATTAGTGCGGGCATCCGGTGGTGCAAGAGATGCGAATTTATTATGTCCGTCTGTCTGGATTTCAAGCTTTACTCCATTTGCAGAGTCAGAATTTATAGTGGCAATACCGCCTAGCCACTCCACGCCGTATACCTCGGCCGCTTTTATGAGATACTTATCGTAGTAGATTCCGTTATTATTTAGGTGGAGTAAGGCGAGATTACCGCCAAAAAGTTGCGGTATAAAAGCGGAGGAGTAAAAAAATAATACTACCGCAAAGATAATCGCAAATTTTTCGCCATTCAAATATCGGCCGAGCGGTTTTATAAGTTTTATCAGTCCGTTACCAAGCATAATACTTCCGATTACAATGATCGGAGCAATAATAAACATAGATTGCTGCATCGCCCTGAAAATACCGTATTCCGTTGAAAGGATGGGTAAAATAATATTTAATGCAATAAAAAACAGGCAATAAAAAGCTATGAGGTAGAGTTCATCATCCACGTATTTGATGATGGATTTACCAAATAGAAGATAAATCATGCCAAGCGGAACCAGGATCTCCATCAGCTTTTGAAGCAATTGCCCGAAGTCAGAAACTATCGTAGCGGCGTTAACACCGAAACTTTCCAGGAATTTTCCTAAATTACTTAGCGGCACGGTTTCACCGCCAAGAGCGGTAAACGAATACTGGCTGTACGCTTGTTCACTGTAATATTGCCCTACAGGCGCGGTTTTACGTATTAAACCGACTGTTTTTGCGATATAATCCCGTAATTCTTGATTTTGGTCGGGCTTGCTGAAGCTAAGTAAAGTGTTTATATCAATTGAGCGATTATTCCCCGCAAAACCTCCTTTAACGGCAGAGATCGTTTGCGCAACGACAGTAACCAGGTGGTCACTCGTTTTGGTAATTATGGATGTCCATAAAAAACTTAGGGCAAGTAAAACCGCTACCATTGCCAAAGTTATTTTACCGCTTCCGGTTGTACTGTTTTCAAAAGAAGGAATGATGGCATTATGTCCAAACTTCGGTTTATCTTCAAACCATGCTTGCAATTTGCTAAAAATGGGTCTTGAAATGACTGCAAGTCCAAATACCAGGAGAATCGTATAGGTCGTTGAATAGTGAGACAGGACGACCCCAATACCCATCAGTACGAATAGCCATCTTCGGATAG
>JBGQJN010000002.1:0-51940 GCA_041499075.1 Minisyncoccia bacterium
CGACATTGCGAAAGACTTCGCGAAGGACACCAATAAACTCCCGCGCATCGGCGTGACGGTAGACATGCTCGCCACCGGTTTTGACTGTCCTGAAATCCTGAACATTCTGCTTGCACGCCCGATCTTCGATCCAATCACGTACCAACAGATCAAGGGACGAGGTACGCGCCTTTGCCCAGAAATTGGCAAGAAAGAGTTCGTAGTTTTCGACTTCTGTGGCGTAGTTGCGTACTTTGACGAGAAGTACGACTGGGAAGCTCCCGCAAAATTGGCCCGTGAAGGAAGTTTGGCCACCGGTTCGACCGTTACCGCAGATTCTGGAGATGTGGGCCCCGTTGAAGAAGATAAGGGCCTTTCCGGGCCTCGTGTCTCCCAAACCCCTGACGTGGTTCTGACCCGTGACGTAATAACCCTCCCTGAGGGCGACACTGTGGACCGGAACATGTACCGAGATGAGTGGACTAAAGCGGTTCAAACTTTCATGAGTAAAAAAACCGATATGGTCTCCGGAGCTCTTGAGGATCCGGACAAGGTTGAAGATCTTATCGAAGAAATTAACTCAACTCTCCTCAACAAGCCAAAACTCTACTTCAACGAAGAAAACTTGCAGGTCTCACACCGCATCGTTGCCGGTGTGCGTGAGTTCTTCTTGTCTGCTATCGGCAAAGAGCCACTTCCAACTCGAGACGAACAACTCGCTTCGTTCAAAGAGGCACTGGTGAACAAGTTTGCACAATCCGATAAGCCTGAGAGTTCCTTCAAGCGTGCAGTTATGGTCGAGTTCATTGCAGATCAAGCAATCTCAAATGATAAGTTCCGCACGACTGTTCAAGCAAATCCAACACTCGACTTTCTACGTTGGGATGAGTTCGCACAAGCCTACTCCGTGAGCGAGTGGCTGGATGTTTTCTCAAAAGAGGAGCTTACTGAGCTTGTGTCGGACATTTCGAACGCGAAGATACTGACACTATAAAACCATGGACACCATTTCACTCTATAAAAACAGGATTGATGCGCTGATGGACATTCTCTTTGGTGCGGGAGTGTCTAATCCTCAGACGATCATCGAACAATTGAACTACCTGCTCTTTCTTCGCGCGCTTTCCATCAAAGACGATGAGGCAGAGCTGCTCGGAATCACTGATCAGAGCGAGAAGATCTTCACAGGAGATCTCGCAAAGTACCGATGGCAGAACCTACTCGCACTCAATGCAGAAGACTTGTTCAAAACGCTAGAAACTTCTTTCGATCTCCTGCAAAAGAAATCGAAAAATCCCACGGTTAAGTTACTTTTCCGCAATGCTCATATCAAGATCTTCGACAAGCCAACACTTCGTCGCGTTCTGCATGAGATAGAGACGTTCGCAAAGGAACTCGACGCGATCGCGCACGAAGGAAACAAAGACGTATTCGGTGACATGTACGAGTATCTGCTTTCGAAGCTCTCCTCGGCTGGAACAAACGGGCAGTTCAGAACTCCACGTCACATTATCGACTTCATGGTCAAAGTCGTTGATCCAAAGAAAAACGAAACGATACTCGATCCGGCATGCGGAACAGCGGGCTTCCTTGTCGCCGCATATCGTTATATTGCCGGTGAGTACACCAGTGACAAGCTAAAGAAAGCTGGCAGCCCTCGCGCGATGGATAAACTGTCGGCTGACGAGAAAAACTTCCTGTTCAACCACATGTTCACCGGCTTCGACAGCGATGAGGACATGATCAAGTTCGGAATGATGAATCTCCATCTCCACGGACTGACAAAGTCACGTCTAGCTCGACAAAACTCACTCACTGACACGACGGGGATGAAAGACAAGTTTGATGTCATCCTAGCTAACCCGCCATTCAGTGGGAAGATCGACGAAGAAAGCGTCTCGGAAGATCTGCGTATGGGAACAAAGGCAACTGAACTTCTTTTCCTGCGCTTCATGATGGACCACCTCTCACTCAAAGGTAAACTTGCTGTGATTGTCCCAGAGGGGGTTGTGTTCAATGCTTCGAAAGCCCACACTAAAATCAGGCAAATGCTAATTGAGAAAGGACTTTGGGCTGTTGTTTCATTACCCTCAGGTGTCTTTAATCCTTACGCTGGAGTTAAGACCAGCCTGCTTTTCCTCGATCAAGAATTAGCTAAAACAAAAGACGAGTTGCTGTTCGTAAAAATCGAGAATGACGGTTTTGACTTAGGTGCGCAACGACGACCGTTGGGAAACAATGACCTTCCTTCAGCATTTGAGGCGTTGTCTCAATGGAAGGTTGGAAAGAAAGTCAAAAGTGAACTGACGACTTGGGCCAACAAAGAAAAGATCTTAAATAATGTCGACTTAAGTCTTTCAGGTGATCGTTATCAGATGGCAGCGGAGCACAGTAATACAAAATGGCCATTGGTAGAGTTGGGTGAAGTCTGTGAGATCAATCCTAAAAAAAGTGAGCTCTCTCAACTTCCAAAAGACACACTCGTCTCCTTTGTGCCAATGGCAGATCTACCTGAAAATAAAAGTACTTTTGACGCAGTACAATCGAGGAAACTTGGTGAAGTAATAAAAGGCTATACGTACTTCAAAAACGATGATGTCCTTCTTGCTAAGGTTACGCCATGCTTCGAGAACGGAAAGGCGGGGATCGCTAAAGACTTAAGCAACCAAGTCGGTTTCGGGTCGAGCGAGTTTATAGTTCTGCGATCGTCTCAAAAAATCCTCCCCGAGCTTATTTATTACTTCATTACGACAGATGAGTTCAGGAAGCTCGGCAAAAAACGTATGACGGGTACAGGAGGCTTAAAGCGCGTCCCTACAGACTTTGTTAAGACATTCAAAGTTCCACTCCCTCCTTTGGCAGTCCAAAAACAGATTGTGGCTGAACTCAAAAAAGACGAGGAGCAAGTTAAGAAAAAGGAGGGTGAAATTGCTCATCTCAGAAAGGAGATGAAGGATAAAGTTGCACAGGTTTGGTCGGCGTAGTCTTCCTGCAGGGAATTATGTAAACCATGACAATTTATGACAAAAAACGCGGTAGTCGTAAATTGATCCAAATCACTAGAATATGCCTTATTTAGGGAGTAATTTGAGAAAACAGAGATGCTTTTGAGGTATCTCTATGACCTCCTAATTTACATGACGCAAAATTACCGCAAATTACCGCAAAAAATGACGGGGTCACAAATCGGTGAATATCACTAAAATACGGCCTAGCTGGCGTGCGCTTTGCAGTCTTTGCGAGGCTTTTAGGATGTTCCAATTCCGGTAAATTGTCATCATGCCAACTATGCAAATTTAGGCAAAGAAAATGCGGGAGTCGTAGTTCGACGCATATCGCTAGAAAATGGCTCAGCTGGTGGGCGTTTTGATGACTTTGTTAGGCTTTTAGGGCCTCTCAATTAACATCCAATTTGCATCATGGCACTCATAGGTCAATACGGGCTCATTTCCACGACATTTACCGTCTTGATCCGGCCGGTCCGGTAAAGGCAAGCAGAGGTTCGTTGGAGACAAGCCTTCGGTGCGAAAACCCTCTTGATATTGGCGGCCACCCCAATCACACGACGCCCCTGTATGTGTGTAAAAAACGTACGCAAAAATAGCGATCGCCACGATGCCTAAACCTATCGCGAGAGCCTTATTCATTTTCGATTGTGTACTCATTGGAGTTCGGTGGAATAGGAACGAAGATAGAGTCGACTTTAACCTCAGTTGGATCTGCGACATCGATGTCGCGGTCCTTCTTGGTCGTCGTGTGATAGACGGTGAAAATCCATCCACCGGGCACACGAAGTACCGAACTCTCACCACCGCCCCAACTGTCTATTCGCTGACCTACCTCCATCTTCAACTGTGCATTTTCATTCATAAGCGTGATCCGACTTATTAGCTGATAAACACAAAACCCGTCACGGGTCTCTGGCTTTCGCCAGACGTACAGGTTTCCCCATACGGCGGATCACGCAAACCCCATGACGGGTTCTCTATGCGCGATCCGACTTTCCAGCCATGCCACCGGCGAACCGATGGTTTAGGCTGTTGCCCTTGCGGGGCTATTCAACTGCTCTTACAGCGTAGCAAAAAAGTGCGAAAAAAGACACTTTTGACGGCACATGGCACCAAAGTTATCCACTTGCAGGAAAAAACGGCGGCCGGGATAATATGAGTACGTCGTTCTTTGAAGTTCCAGACAATTCATAAACTGTTGGAGTCTTTCTTCGGGTAAAACCGTTGGAAGCAACCTCACCGACACAGCAATGTGTTCGTGAGCTACTGAGCTGTATTCAGTGTCAGTGGACCGTTATGCGTACTACGTTAGTGGCATCGCAGTAGAAATACTGCGTCGAACACACTGTAAAAAGTGTGTCAGGTTATGGAGCCCGAGAGTCAACACTCTCGAGTTGGGATTAGAGCCCAAGAAACTGTAGGTGATGAAAAATCGCCTGTAGTTTCTTGGGCTTCTTTGTTTCCCGGCGTATGCCCCGTGATCACACTCGAACAATTCAAAAAAGCCCTTGGGCCGTGCGCCGAAGGAAAAAGCGATGAACAACTCATTCGCCTAATGGATCAGCAAGCGAGACTTGCTGGCGCACTTTTCGATATGTGGAGAAAAAGCCTTAAAGAGGATTCGCAAAAATCGAGTGGATATAGTGCGAAGAACTCGGTAACATAAAGCTATGAAGGATGCGACTGAATACTGCGTCATAGACTGTCGTGTAAGTGACCCTAGTCAATTGGAGGGAGGCAGTCTTGACGATCAAGAAATAATTGGGCGACTTGAAGCTCAGAAGTTAGGCCTTAAGATATCTAAGGTCTTTAAGAAGCCTCACTCGGCTACTACGTCCGAAAGAGATGATATTGAGGAGATATTAAGTTACATAAAAGGAGAGAGAGCGAAAGGGGTTAACCTCACGAAGTACATTGCTAAGAGCATCGATAGGATGACTCGCATGGGATATCCGGCCTTCTTGGACTTCAAAAATGAACTTGAGCATATTGGAGTCGCCATTGTCGATGCTCAGGGTATTATTCAACCAAAAAGAAACACGTTAGGACATTTCCCCGGAAACTTCGAGTACAAGTGGAGCGTGCACTCTCCAAGCGAGGCGGGAGAAATGCTCGAGGCATACAAAGGTAAAGCGGAAGTTAGGGACATTTTGACAAGGATGGTGGGAGCGGAAATCAAACTTGTTCAAGATGGATACGCGGTGCGGAGAGCTCCTGATGGTCTGAAAAACAAACGTGTCATGGTTGATGGAAAGAAGAAGGTTATTAGAGAGGCTAACCCAGAGCGCGTGGACTATTTCATAAAGATGTTCGAGCTCCTTGCTGATGGTGCGGATTACCCAGAAGTTGCCGACCGTCTGAACGCAGTCGGGTTTAAGACTCAAGTCTACGACCGATGGGACAGAAGCGACAAAGAAAACCCAAAAGTTGTCGGTAAAAAAGGCGGCAGTCCACTAACGGCCAAACAATTACAGCGATACATCTTGCAGACTGAGTACGCAGGCGTGAGCTACGAGAAGTGGACAAAGCATCGGCCTGTAAAAATGCAGCAGTTCAACGGAATTGTGCCCATTGATACATTCAATAAAGCGAATCGAGGGAAAATCTATATCAGAATGAATAAGGATGAGACGGTCGAAGTTTTGCACAATTACTCACCGTGGGGCAGAGTTAAACGTCTCAAGGATAATCCGAAGTATCCATGGAAATGCATCCTCTGTCCCTCCTGTCAGTCAGAGATGCTCGGCAGTTCTGCAAAAGGCAAGTACGATGGGTATCACTGCGGTGCTTGGAAGTCAGGAAAGCGGGCACACAAGCATTTTCGAGTGACGAAAAAGGACTTTGAAGATAGCGTATGTGCTTACTTGGACAATCTGAAGTTCGAGGAAGGGTTCATGGCAGGTCTTGAATTGCATCTTGTCGAGGAATATCGCAAGAAAGAAAAGGAGATCCTTATCGACTCCTCTCTGATCAGCAGGACTGTTTCTGACCTCAAGGCAGAACTTGCTCAAAAGATCCACGCATTCGGTCTAGCAGAGAGTCCAACAATGCGAAGGCACCTTGAAGCACAAGCAGAGGCATTGGAAACGCAAATTGAGAAGGCGGAGGGAGAGCGTGGTCGTGTTGAGCTCAACGAGAGAAGCATTCGAGGATTTCGACGCTACGTTGAATACGTAATGGAACATCCGGCAGAAATCCTGACAAAGGCTGACAATTTGCAGGCTCGACGGGCACTTATGAGCCTGTTCTTCGAGGAAATGCCGACCTACCATGACATACTCAATGGAACTGCAAAACTAACAAGCCTATTCAGGCTTTCTGAAGCATTTAAGGTTGATAAAACCCAACTGGTGAGCCCACCGGAGTAAGCTCCTGCGGGCGTTAGTGATATAGAGTTGCCATCTGAAAGTAATCCTCAACCCTAGCGCACACGTTTATTTCCCATAAGTCCACGACAGTCTTGGCAAGCCACGATAAAATTAGAAAAAAAGCTAGATCTAGTCTCTCTCCGAAGATTCTGTAACCGTAGGCCTTAAAAATCACAAATGATAAGCAACTTACCGCTAGAATTTGCACAAGCCGGTAAAGATCTTCACGCCGCATTGACGAAAGTACTATTAGTAAAAGAAAAACTACTGTCAGTATGGAATCAATTTTGTTAAAAAGATACCATAAGTGTTCCATTTTCAGCCTCCAGACTCATTATACCAAACCAACTATATGAAGTCAAGATAAGATGGATTTGAGATTATTGATGAGGGTGGAGCGATACGTTCAGCCTGTTGGCCTCAGTATTTCCTCGCTTCCGCTCGTCAATTATTTTACCCCATCCATCTTAACAGGTGCCATGTTTTCGCGCCGAGATTTTAACTGCTCAAAACGCTTCTGACGCTTGATTTGTCTAAGTGTCTTGGCGTCGCTGTAGATCGGGATTAGTATCATGGTGGATACGTAGCCGATCATGGCTAGTAAAATTAAAACAATCCCGAAACCGAATTTATCGGCTAGTATAGAGCCGAGATAAGCACTGGCACCGGTAGACAAACCGATAGCAATATCCTCAAGTGACCATTCAAAGCCGGTTCGTCCCCTGTCAATATGATCAGTAAAAAGGATGCGCCATGAAGGAACAGCCAATGAATTTGCCAAGCCGAATACGAATTGAATCAGGTAAATATGCCAGGGCAGGCTTGCAAGCAGGTAAAAAAGTGGCACCGAAGAAATCACAAAATTTCCGATTACTGCAAAGTAGAATTCATCGCGCTCGCCGTCAGTTCGATCCATGAAGCGCGACATAGGAACAGTAGTTAGGGTACGCGCTATCCAGTAAAAAGCAGTCGCCAAACCGATTACCCGTAAAGATCCGCCGTGGATATCTTTTAGAATAAATACAGCAAAAATCGGCGCTAAAAGGCCGAAAGCAAAATTCAAAACGAAGTCTGAAACTACAAGATGGCGTATGACACGATTTACCATTATTTAACTTGAGGCAGGCCGAAACCTGAAACGTTGTCGTCTCCAACTGGCGCTATATCGTTGGCCAGAGAATGTAGGAAGTCGCGTGTTTCTTGCGCCGCTTTGACTGGATCCGGATCGGATTGCCAGTATTTGGCGGCGAGTCCGGCCACGAATGGTGAAGCCATTGAAGTGCCTGAAAGGATAGCATAACTGCCGTTATTCCAAGTAGACTCTATATATTCACCGGGTGCGGTAAATTCAACATCCCCATCCTCAACGATGAAAGGCGTGCTAGTTGAATTGATGCCGCGGGAACTCCAATTAGTTACGGATTGTTTTTGGTTTATCGCTCCGACGGCTATGACTGAAGCGTAGGCGGCCGGATAGTCAATGCTGTCAGTGAACGGACCATCATTACCTGCAGCCGCAACCATAAGCACACCATGAGATGTGGCATAATTAACGGCGTCAAGTATCAGAGGCGATCCCTGGTCAGAACCGAAGCTCATATTTATCACGTTTGAGCCTTGATCGGCGGCCATGTATATGGCCGCGGCGATATCGTCAGCATAGCAAGAACCGTCAGTGTCACAAACCTTATAAGCAAAAATTTTGGATTCCGGCGCTACCCCGTAAATACCCTTATTGTCTGTACCGGCGTCAGCAGAGATTATTCCGGCAACATGTGTGCCGTGACCGTTAGTATCATCGCATTTATTATCGATCAGTGGGAAATTAAGGCTGGTGAAATCTTCACATTGGGCAATACGTGACTTTAGATCGTGGTGATCGGTATAAATACCGGTGTCCAATACCGCGACATTAATTCCGGCTCCGCCTGAAGTCGAGGCAATCAGAGGGTCGTCATACATTGTTTCTATGCCCCATGGAGTTTGATCGGAGGGGAAATAACGCACAGTTTTATTTGCGGTTATAATACTCTTGGGAGTAGGGATTTCAGTCGGTGGCGGCGTTGCCGTAGGACTTGGATCTGGCGTGGTATTGATCGGAGAAACAGTAGTATCAAGCGGATCGGTAGAAGATGAAGCGGCTTTATCCGGCAGTATCTGGAGAACTCCGACTGGTTCAACATCTAGTCCAAACACCTTGGCTAAACGTACCTGAAAATCTGACAAGTTAGCACTGAAACCGTTGGCAAAATTATGCCTTACGCCCAAAGCGCTCTTCCAAAACCCCTTGGTCGTTTTGACGAAATATCTGCCATTATCCGCTGAAGCGTGGGCAGATGATATTAAAGTCAGAAAAACGACTGAGAGTAAACAAAAAACCAGTTTTTTAGTAGTCAGCATATTGTAAATTGAGTATAGCACAGTAATGGTTTGAACATCAAACCTTATCAACACTTGCAAGTAGAGCCATGGTCATCCAAAAAATGAAACTTCCCTGCTGGGTGGTCAATAGGAAGTGATCAAAAAGTCCCATTGCAAGCAGTGACAGGCCGAATGTGAGAAATGAGAACGAACGGAGTTTAGAGAAGTCAACCCGCCTGACAAACCGCCAGAAAGTAAAAAATAAAAAGAGCAAGAATACAGCCAAGCCCAGCAAACCGGTTTCGCTAGCGATTAAGAGATAGATATTGTGATCCGGCTGGTAAAGTCCCGGCGGCAGATATTTGAATTTTGACATCATATCGGGCACGAACTGTCCCAGACCGATACCGGTCAGAGGGTGAGAAGCGGTTACGGATTCGGCAACTTGATTGTAAAAAACCCTTTGAGTAACGGCCTCTTCTTCGGCCGAGATGTGAACCCTTGATTTAACTTGCGGCCAGTAGAGTAAACAGAATAAAATACTGACTGCCACGGAAACAGACAAGATTATTATTACTTTACTTTTGATCTCTGATATTTTTTGTCTGTAGTTTCTGCGGCTGAAAGACAATACTAATTGTATAACGATCCCAACACCAAAAAGCACGATAATTACTCTTGAAAAAGTCAGTAAAAAAGCAAAAAGTATCGCCGCATAAATCAGTAACCAAGGTATTTCGTGGAGGATATTCTTGGGAATGCTTCCAGGTTTGCTCTGTCGGAGAATGTAATAAAAATAGAAACTGAAAATTGCCGTAAAAAGCCAAGCCGCCAAGATATTCGGATGAGGCGTACTGCCGTAAGCGCGCAGATATCTGTGCGTATCAGCGATGAAAACGGCTATACCCTGGGCAGTGACTGAAAGCGGGCTTTCACCAAGCAAACGCAAACCTAAGCTTCCCTGTTTGAGATATTGGGCAATGCCAATCAGTGCCTGGAGAAATCCGGAAGCAATAATAACTAGGGATGCCTTTTTTAATTCATAAGTCTTACCAAAATTAACCGTCAGATAAAAATAAAATCCGGTGAATTCAGCGAGCTTGAGCAGTTGATACCAAGAAAGGCTGTTTATATGGGAATTGATAATTGATAACGCTGAAAAAACAAAAAAGATAGACAGCCAAAATCCCGGGAAGAGCGTGATTTTATTAAAATCCAGTTTCGGCAGTTGACGGGTTCGCCATATCCAGAGAAGAAATAACAAGCCAAGGAGGATATCCGTTCCGTAGAGATAGGCCGAAGTCCACTGGCTGAAAGGCTGTGTCCAGCTGTGTAAAACCAGCCGAGATTGTATCGGTATTGAAAAAACCAGAAGATAAAAAACCAGCCGCTCTGGATTTTTGAGTAATTTCATAACGCTACGGACGGAGTGCTTTCTTAAAATCTTCGATCATTTTGTTATCCTCCGGATCTACCGCATAGTACTCCGCCAGATGAAAGGAAGTGGCTAAGGCAGTAAGTATGCCCGCAAAAGACTTATGCCATAATGATGGGCCGTTAAGCTCGGCGTTCAAAACCGTGAGTCCCATTTCCTCAAAAATTTTAGCTGTTGCCGACATCCTTTTTTGTATACTTGTTTTGTCGTCAGGGTCATTCAGAAAAACGAAAGCAAATTTGTCAGACAGATTAGCACCTTTGGCCCTTAAGCCAAAGCCGCTCATTTCATTGTGGTTTAGTTCGGGGAAAGTGTTAAAAAATGCCGGAATCTTGCTGGTTTCATTAAGATTTATTTTCCAGTAATAAGCCAAGCCGAGGTTGCGATTAGAAGAGTATATTACGGGGATTTTGTTTTTCAGACCATCTGTCAGACTTTGAGTCGACTGTTCGTAAGTATCAATATTAAACCTGTCACCCATTTCGGCAATATCTATAAGTATGGATTCCTTACTCATGGCTTTGAGCGTGGCTTTAATGCTCAAGATGAAAGCAAATCTGGGCTCAATTGCGATTTTCGGCATTTGGATAAAAGGCAATCCCCTTTCTTTGGCCAGTTCAAGCACCTTGCCGGCGGCGGCGATAGCGATTATCGGCAAGTTTCGGGCCAGAGCTTCCTCGAAAGCACTTATGGTTTCGGCTGTATTGCCCGAGTACGAACTTACAATGACCAATCTGCCGGCGAACTCTTTTTCTTCCAATGCCGGCAAACCAAAATCTCTGTGCATTATGACATCAAGCTTTGGCTGCCAGTCCTTGATGATTCCCGCCGCTAGATTTGATCCGCCCATGCCGCAGACTATGAATTTTTTATGCGAAGTAAAACCAGCCAGATTTTCTATAACAGGTTCATAAGTAAATTGCTTGGCAATTTTTTTTAGGATGTCAGACGTCATTGATTATATTATTTCAATAAACAGAATTCTTTGCAACCGGTTAATTGCCGGGTTTAGGTATGAATGGCCGAGCAGAAGACCAGTCACCATCAAAAGTATTCTCAAGCGATGAAACAATTTCAGGTTTGGAAAACAGAATGCCAAGTTCTCGATTGGATTGCAGGGATTGTGTTGAAAAATTTTCTGAACCGACAAAAGCTCTGGTACTATCGGCAATAATAACTTTGGCGTGAATGTAAAATTTGGCACTTGAAGCATAAGTGCGCAGATTGACTCCTTTGACGGTAAGTTTGGCAAAAGCATTTTTCCAGGTCGTAGCGTAGGTCATGGTTATTCTAACTTGAACGCCGCGATTGGCGGCTGACTCGAGTGCCTGAATAATACGCTGATCAGCCATCTCTTCGTTGTAAATATCCAGTGATCTTGAAGCCGAGCCGATCAAAGCCAGCAAAGTATCGGCAGATTCTGGACTCCAGACTAGATCATCGCCATTGCCGGCTTTGACTCCCAAACCCTGCCAATCCGAATCAAAGGCATTCTCAATGGCGGTGACGTCATTTTTATCATCATCGACAATGCCGAAATCACGGCCGGAATCGTAATAACGCGGCATGAGATTGAATGTCATAATGAGTGCCCAGGCGTTATCAATGACTAATGTTTTCTGGTGAGTTATCGGGAAGTAGCTTGGTGCCCATCGAACCGGTACGCCCTGTCCGTGGAGATAATCATAGGTTGTCTGATTTGGGCGATTGCCAAAATGCGAACTGTTATCCAGGATCACACGCACCGATACGCCGCGTTTTTCCGCATCCGCCAGCGCCTGTTCAATAGCCTGGTCGTCAAGTTCATAAATCACAAGATCAACTGATTGATGAGCTTGGCCTATGGCATAGGACAAAAAAGACATGCCCTGATCAGGCTCAGTAATGAGAGAAAGGGGTGTTTGCGGCGAAAGACTTGTGATTTCAGCAAGACCGCTCTTGCTGTTATCGTCGCCAAGCGGCATTAGCCGATGGTAACTCGGCCAGAAATACGCCGCTGCAGCCGCAAATACGCCAATAATCGCGAATTTTATTATGCCTTCTGTTTTTATGCTTTTCATATGTGACAAGATCAAAATTAGAAGCAGTCTCTAAGCTATCAGAATCAATGCTCTGTTGCCAATATTTAAGAAAATCAAAAAGGACCATCTCTGGTCCCCAGGTTTACTACGGGTTAATTCTGTTGATAAAATATTGCCTTTCTAATTTAGAAGTCAGGGTTGGGATCGGTTTTACGCTGTAACTCATTGTTAGTTTGTAGTGGTACCTTTTTCCAGAAGGCTTATATGATTCTATCCAATAGGCATCTTTGACGTCTCCCGAGTGAAAAATCATAATAGGAAGGCCCATTTTACTTGGCTCAGGATGTTTATGCATCGGTCGGTCTTGCCAATAAATATCGCCGTTGAGCCATAGGCAACCGGGAGTCGCCGTTAACCATTGTGGTGCGACAACAGCTCTGACTTTATCAAGTCTCAAAACACCGCTCTCTCCGTTGGTTAAAACTAATTTTCTGGAGGAAGGGTTAAAAACTAAAAGCCATAATAGTAATGCACAAATGGCCGTAATAACTAAACAACCTAATATGAAAAGTATCATATTCATCTCCTAGTTGTTAAGGAATAATACAACAATAGCACCCGCAAGTGCTATTGTCAATTTTTTAGCGGGCCTGCCCGCCGTAACTCGCTTCGGCGAGCGAAGGCGGGAGTGCTAGGAATCTCACTCGCAAATCCTCAACCGGGTGGACTCGGATTTGCTCTTGGAAACCAAGCGGTTTCCAACTTCCTCCTCGGGGAAACACCCAGTTTCCCCGACCCCTTCTCGTTCGAATCCTAGCAAAATCTTCACAGTTATCAAAATGAACTACCGAACAGCAGTTCATTTTGATATTGCGGGAGTGCTAGGATTCGAACCTAGATACCTGGTTTTGGAGACCAGAGTCTTGCCATTGGACGACACTCCCAAGGCGGAGCGATACATTCGGCCTGTACATTCATGCTACTGCATTCAGTATTTCCTCGCCTACACTCGTCAACTATTTCTTGCTTTCCTTGTGCACTGTGTGTGCACGGCAATGTTTGCAGAATTTCTTCAACTCAATCAGACGCGTGACTAATTTCTTATTCTTAGTGGAAAAATAGTTAACACGCTTGCATTTCTCGCACTTCAATTTTATTAAACTATCCTGACTCATATTGTTTAGTTAGCTTGGAGCCGACGGTGAGAATTGAACTCACGACCTACTCCTTACCATGGAGTTGCTCTGCCGCTGAGCTACGTCGGCATGTTTAGCTAAAGATTTATTTTTTTAGTTTCTTATAGAATAAAATTATAGTAAACTGCGCAATCTTTTTTGGGCTAGTTCATATGCATGTTTGGTTAATTCTTCCATAGCTTCCACCTCACCCCAAAGCTCTCTGCTTAAATTTGATAAATCGGCTGGATCGTGATTTTGTCTGATATTTTCTAAAAGTTCAGAAATCGTTTTCTGTCTCATACCGATCAGTTCCATGGTAAATTCAAAATCTTGTTGTAATTCTTCTGAACTTGGCTTTTCTTTTTCCTTCTTGTCTTCTAATGACATGGAATTTTGTTATTGCTGTGAGGGCGGTAGGAATCTTGCGCGTGAGCGCTCAACCCAGTGGACTCACGCTCACTTTTAAAAACCTTGCGGTTTTAATATTTCCACAACGGGAAAACTGTTGTTTTCCCGACACCCTTTCCTTGTGCAAATCCTACCATATCTCTCAATAATTGAAAACTAAAAGCCCATAAATAGGCTCTAGTTTTCAAATGTGGGGGCGGTAGGATTTGCACCTACGTAGGCACAAGGCCAGCAGATTTACAGTCTGCCCTCGTTGACTGCTTGAGTACACCCCCGATATGACTTAATGTTTGTCAATCTATTCTACGATTAAATCTTCTGGTAAAAATTGATGCTTCCTCGAATTCTCTGGTATATCGTCGTCACCTTCATAAGTGACGGATATGGAACCACCCAATTCAACTTTTTCTACGGTTGCTCTATAACTAGCAAGAAAACTAGGATCATCATTCTCAATCGGTAAACCAACCTCTTTTTCTTTAAAATCTAGTAGTTTTTGCCGACCGATTTCGCTTAATCTAACGCGAGAACCAACCTTAATAGTGCGTCCATTTTTATCTTTAAATTCGGTATCGGGTTATTCGCGATGGCTAATCATTTCATAATAGAGTTACTTTCTCGCTTACGTTTGCCGGTGAGCCAGCGGTCGGGATTGAACCGACGACCTACTGTTTACAAAACAGTTGCTCTGCCACTGAGCTACGCTGGCATCTACTCAATTTTTTTGGTAAGTTTCTCTAACTTATTTCTAATCACATCATCAGTAGGATCTAATTCCAAGGCTTTTTTGAAAGATTCATAAGCGTCATTCCATTCCCCTATCTTCAGGTATATATTACCAAGTTTTTTGTATAACTTGGAATCTTTAGGATTCCTAGCTATTTCAATAATCAGTTTCTGCTCTTCCTCCCGCGGGTCTTTGTTGGCACCATTGCTGGCATTTTGTGATTCAATTTCTTGTGCGCCCTGAAGTGCGATCTCGCCGCTGATTAGTTCTTCATGTTCAACTACGGTTTTGCGTACCCGATGGATAAGACTATTAGTAAAAGTATCTATACGCAAAGAGAGTAATCGCAGTTTGCGTAAAATTTTCTCAAATTCAGCCAGAAAATTAACTCTGTATTCATGCAGACTCAATCTGCTTATCCTCTGCGCTATTTCCGGGAAAAACTCCGCCCAAAAACTTTTTTCATTTTGTTCCGAGCCTGTCAGTATCTCTGGCGTAAGCTTTTTTAAATAAACGAATTTTCGGGCAATAATCCAAAAAATACCGGTCAGTGAGCCAATGAAAACAACCAATGGTATGATGAAAAACATGAGGTTAATATTAGCAGAGATTGGCTAAATGGGCAAGTTATCAAGAACCCAAGAAACTATTTGATTTTCTTCTTCTTGGACTTGACTATTAGTTTTTTAACCTTGGCTTTGATCTTCAAAGCTGCCGGTTTAGCGGCTTTAGGCGCAGGTTGGATAATTGTCGACAAAACCGGCGGCTGTACCGGCATGGTCTTAATTCTTTCAACAGAAGTGAGTAGATTAACAACCTGTTCGTTAGCTGTAAAACCTGCTATCTGGTCTTCTTTGAGCGGTATGAGAATGACTCGACCAATATTGCTGCCGATTCCGTTAAGGTAGAGATCACTGGAGCTATTAGTTGGACTGAAAATAGAAATTGCCGGCCGGCTGATACTACCATCGGGTTTTAATATCAGATAGACAAGGTGAAAACTTGCCAAAGAAGGCGAAGAAAAACTGATTTTCAAAACATTATTCTGTCCGGGAGCGAATTGAGAAATGTCATACCATTTGCCCTGCCAGTCTTTAATATTGTCAGAAAATACCAAGGTAATATCGTCGCCTATATTATTCAAAACGCGGCTAGGATTGACGTGCAGATTTTTTAAGCTCTCTCGAGTGTAGCCGAAAAGCGTATCTATAGAAGTGTTGTTCAGCAGATTAGCGATAAGCCAGTCGCTGTAAATGTCACTGAAGGTTTGCGGAAAACCGTTTTTTGCCAAAGCATCATTGATACTTGCAATGCCGGCTGACAGATTATTTTTCAGTGTGTCGGCTATAACTTGTGCTGAAAAGTGCTCGGCGATATATTCAGCGAAAAGAATGATCTGGCCGTAATCCGGCGGTAAGTTCTTCCATTCGGTTAAACTATCATCGGAACTAGACAAGAATGTCTTTACACGGCCGGCCAGGTAAGAGTTCGGGAAATTGTCACTGTAGCCAAGTAATATGGTCGCATATTCAGAACGAAGTTCGTTCAGCCAATTTTCATCGCTGACCTGGCGCAGAAGCTCTTTTTGGTTGAAGGATATCAGATGCTGGAATTCATGGGCCAGAAACGGGTCAACTTTTTGCGGGTCAGCAAGGCCATTAATGTTGACGTATATCATTTCCCTTTGATTAGAATCAGGAATTTGGTTACGCGTATATTCGTTAGCGGTGTCAAAATAACCGCCGGCTTTCTCAATAAGCGGCGATAGCAGTATTACCATATGCGGATCGTCATCAATACCAGGATTGGGTTCGGAACCGAAAAAATTCGTCTCTATCGGGTAGATTCTGTTATCAAATTCCTGCGCCAAAGTATCAATCTGGCTGCTGATTTGGTTATGCGCATCTGAGCTGATGCTGTTCCAATAGCCGTCTTCAACATAGAAATAGGCGTGGCTGGATACCTTCCTGAGGGTGGCTGTTATCTGGCTGCGCCCTTGGGCATCGTAGCCGGAGCTGATAAAAAAACCTTGGTCTTGGCCAAAAGAATCAGCGTTGGCTACAGAAACAAAAGCCAAAAATGATATGACGAAAAAACAAGCGTATGTAAATCTTAATTTCAAATTTGAATTACGCTTCACCTCTTTAGTATAGCTCAATCATATTGAAATCAGAAAATTATCTACCATATTTACACTGACGATAGATTTGCTTACTTCATGCGCGGCTGGTCGGAGGAAAAGGGGGATGTCTTCTATCATCTTGCAGGTGTGGAGGAAGTCATTCCCTTGGCGCGTCTAGTACAGAAATACGGGCCGTGCATCGCCGCCGATCTTGCCTCGCGGGGAGGGTGCCAAGCAGTACCAGGCTCCCGATCCGGTCAAAGAGCCGGCACTCTGGCTTAGACACATCAGTAAGATGGGCACTAAGTTGGAGCGGCAAGCTGCCCTGCTTGCCCAAATCGGCTGTGACCCATCCTTCCTGAAGGGAGGCGTACTGCCGCAGTATCGAGAATTCTGAAGTTTTAGGGCATAAAGCCCGCGGCGTCGAGGAGAGAACTCCCCGACGGCCGTTTTTTTATTAATTCTTTAGCATTGCCAGGCCCTCTTCCAGGGTAATCGTTGGTTTCCAGCCGAGGAGCTGGCGAGCTTTGGAGTTGTTGGCTAGGGTGCGGCGGGTTTCACCCGGCAGTGCTGGAATGTAAGCAGCCAGACCATTTTTAAGCGCTGAAGCAAGTATCGCTTCCGGCTGTTCAGAGTCAAATACCGCCGCGGCTTTGATCTGGAAACCGCCATCGTATTTTTGGACGTTTTGAGAGAGTATCATGGCTGCGACTTCATTGATTGAATAATTTTTACCGGTGCCGATATTTATCAGATCACCTTTGCCGACTTTAGCTGACTTGGCAGCGGCGATGTTGGCTTTGGCTACATCAAAAACATGTGTAAAGTCGCGCCGGCTATTGCCGTCACCGGTGATAGTTAGCGGCTGGCCCAATCCCAATTGCTTAAGAAAAATACCAACGGCCGTGGCATAGGCGCCACTTGATAGCTGGCGTGGACCATAAACGTTAAAATATCTAAGAGAGACGGTTTGCAGACCGTAAAGATTGTAAAAAAGACGGCAAAGCTCTTCACCGACGTATTTCGATAGAGCGTAAGGATTTTTGAAATGCGGCAGCATCTCTTCGTATAGAGGCAATGTTTCTTGATCACCGTAAGATGAGGAAGAACCGGAATAGATGACTTTTTTGATCCCGTTATCACGTGATGCAAGAAGTACGTTGAGCGTGCCCAAGACATTATTATTCATTGCCGGTGCCGGATCTTTGATTGACGGCTGAATCCTGGCCATAGCCGCCAGGTGGAAAACCAACTCCACACCCTTAAAGTATGGTTTAATTTTTTTAAGGTCACAAATATCAACCTTCACAAACTTAGCAGCTTTGTTTACCTGTGATCTTTTACCGGTAAAAAGATTGTCTATGACCATAACAGAATAACCTTCATTAATGAGGGCGTCAGTCAGATGGGAACCAATAAAGCCGGCTCCGCCGGTAACGATTACCTTTTTGATTTTAGATTCGGTTTTGGGCATAGATACTAAACTTAGTTAAATTCGTCTATAATTGTGCAAGCAGACATTATCTTTATATCTTGCCTTAGAAAACCAGCAATTGTCAACTCTTGCCAATTCTTAGTTTTTTCATTATAATTAAACAATGCGTAAGTTCTTACTCCTTTTAGGCGATATCATACTGCTTTACCTGGCGCTTTTTTTGACCCTAATTGTCCGTTATGGACGCGGTTTTGAGGTCCAACTGGCTGTTCATCTTTTGCCGTTTTCTTTTGTATTTGCGACCTGGATGCTTGTATTTTTCATTACTAATCTTTATGAGATCGGTTTTGCTAAAAATACGCTAAATTTTTTTTCTGAACTTTTTTCTTCAATTGCCGTCAATGCCGTAATCGCAATGCTCTTTTTCTACTTCGTATCTTTTTTTAAGATTACACCGAAGACGAATCTCTTCATCTTCTTAGTCATTGCTACTCTGCTTGAATTTCTCTGGCGTTATTATTTTAATCGCTTGATTGCAACTAGCGGCTATAAAAATAACACGCTTATCGTCGGTGCCAATGAACAATCGCAAGAACTCTACGATTATTTACTAACCAATCCGCAGCTTGGCTATAACGCCCTTGGGATTATTGATATAGAGGATCAGGCGGCGCATTCTGTACTGGAGGATTTAATCAAGCAAAAAAACGTCAAAACTCTGGTCCTCTCGCCTTCTGTTTACAAGATTCCCCATATTATAGACGTTTTTTACCACCTTGTGGGTTTCGGGATAAATTTTTATAACCTTTCTGATTTTTACGAAAGAACCACCGGCCGGATACCCTTGGGTACGATTGACCAAACCTGGTTTTTGGAAAACTTGGCCAGCGGCAGTCGACGCGACTATGAATTTTTTAAAGGTATTGAAGACCTGCTCTTATCCGTTATCGGTCTTGTTTTATCGTTACCATTTTACCCGTTTATAATTTTAGCAATCAAGCTTGACTCCAATGGGCCAATTTTTATAAGACAACACAGGATTGGTAAATCCGGTAAACAGTTCTCGCTGATTAAGTTCCGAACAATGTTCGCCAACGCTCCCGACGGCAGTGCCGAGGGTGCCAGCGGGCCAATCTGGGCGAGCGAAGACGACAAGAGGACGACTAGGGTCGGTAAATTTATCCGTCGGATGAGGATAGATGAGTGGCCCCAGTTTTGGAATACCCTTAAAGGCGAAATGTCATTCGTCGGTCCCCGTCCGGAAAGACCGGAATTCCATGGTAAACTGCAAAAAGAAATACCTTTTTATGAGGAGCGTTATCTGGTTAAGCCGGGTTTGACCGGTTGGGCACAGATCAAACACAAGCTTGACTTCCGGGGCGGTATGACTATACGTGACACTTTTGAAAAGCTTCAGCACGACCTCTATTACATTAAAAATCGCTCACTAGTCCTCGATCTCGGCATAATCCTCAAAACTATTAATATCCTACTAAAAAAAGCTTTCCGCTAAGGAAAATATTATTTTGAGAGTTCAAAAACTTTCTTGTAGAAACCATCCGGATTAAGACCTCGGCGGATCATCAGATTTTTTCTTATAAAATATTCAATTATTGAATAAGCCCGCACAAAAAATCTTTTCTTGTTTAAGACCCAGAGCATATCCAGGAATAAGTGAAAACACATGCCTGCAAAGATTGTAATAAAAAAGTCATAATTCCAGTAGCGGGCCAGGAGGTAGATGGCTAAAAAAACTTCAGCCGTATGTAAAAGACTGAAGGCTAAATATTCAGGATCGTATAGTCTGTCGATTATGATTTTGTAATACCTGAACATTCTCCAGCTACTCCAATCCTCGAATTTACTTCGCCACAAATAATCCCAGTAATGGTCAGCATCAATCAAAACTGCTACACCCAAAAACAAAAATGCCCGACCCAGGCCCCATAAGGGTATTGTCGTCACGGCGGCCGCGACGCCTATTATCAGATGATCTCTTAGCTTCATGAATCAATTATACCGAAGATTCCAGAATATTAAAAAGTACTTGATTGAATGTGAAAAATGGTTTAGAGTTTGGTTACGATGAAGAAAAAAGCTTTAATTACCGGGATCACCGGACAAGACGGCTCATATTTGGCTGAATTTCTTTGTGACAAAGGGTATCAGGTTCACGGCATGGTTCGCCGCGTAGCCTTGGAAGATCCGGATATCCGGCTTGCCAGAATCGCCCATCTTGTCGCTCGCGGCCGTATTAAACTGCATTCTGCCTCTTTGGAAAATTATCCCAGCATCTGCCACATTTTGACCAAAATAAAACCTGACGAGATATATCATTTGGCCGCGCAGAGCTTTGTTTCTTATTCCTTTGAGGATGAACATTCAACAATGCAGACTAATATTACCGGCACGCATTTCTTGCTTGCTACCGTTAGCCAAATTGTGCCTAAAGCTAAATTTTACTTTGCGGCTTCAAGCGAGATGTTCGGCAATGTGCTGGAAGTGCCGCAAAATGAGAAAACTCCGTTCAATCCCCGCTCGCCCTATGGCGTATCCAAGGTCGCTGGCTATCATTTGGTTCGCTATCATCGCAATCACCCGTCGATCAAACTTTTCGGCGTCAACGGCATTTTGTTCAATCACGAATCGCCCCGCCGCGGTAAAGAATTCGTGACCAGGAAAATTACTCACACTGCCGCCTTGATTAAGTATGGCCTTGCCGATAAGCTGACGCTCGGCAATCCCAATGCCAAGCGCGACTGGGGTTATGCCGGTGACTATGTCAAAGCGATGTGGCTGATGATGCAGCAGCCGAAACCGGATGACTATGTCATTGCTACCGGCGAGACACATTCCGTCAAAGAATTTACTGACGAAGCATTTAGGGTCGCCGGTCTTAATCCTCACAAATACATTATCTGGAACAATCCCACGGACATACGGCCTTCAGAGGTGGATCTTTTAGTTGGTGACGATTCTAAAGCTAAAAAGATTTTGAAATGGCAGCCAAAGGTAAAATTCAAAGAGTTAGTTAAGATGATGATGGAATCCGATCTCAAACTTGTCTCTCAAATGGGCCGCACCGTGCTTAAAAAATGATTTTTTGTCAAGGCTTGCTTACCAGCCCAAGCCCTGTTTAAATGAGCTCCGTCATGGAGCTTCTCCGGTATAACTATAAGCAGAAAAATGACTGGACCTGTGGCCCGGCGGTAGCCAGGGTTTTGTTGTATTATTACGATAATAGGATGGATATCCAAGAAGTGGTCAAGGGATTGAAGACCACTCGCAGTGGCACGACTAACGCCAGTCTCATGAGATTTCTGAAGAAGAACGCCGTAAAATTCAGGGTTAAAAAACAAGCCGCTTTAGAGGATATTAGAAAGTATCTTAAAAAAAATTGGGTCGTGGTCGCATACTGGATCCCCTCTCATAAAGAAAGCCACTACTCTATCGTCAAAAAAATAACCGCTAAAAGAATCTACTTTCACGACACTTGGTTTGGTTCAAACCATAGCTATGATGCCGGTTACTTTTTCAAAAACTGGTGGGACCAGGAAGCGACCAGGTGGTTGCTGGCGGTCCGCAAATAGCGTTCCGCTCTTACAAAAATTGCAATCCTCGTACCTAGCTCTGCTGACCGGCTACACGTGAGTGTTTTGCTGGTCGTAACTGTGCGCACTCCTCACGCAAAACACTCACGTCTCCGCCGGAAAATAACATCCTCATCCTTAGCAATTCGCCCCGCAAACATAGCCTATTTAATGCTTTTACGCCACTGCACAATTTTTCCCGCTTCAACCTCAACCTTATCGGCTCGGCGGAGGCCGGCGATGGCGTTTTTGGTTAGGATCGGATAATGCGGCGAATTATCAAGCGCTTTCTCAATATGCCACAGGTTTTTTTCCGATGTAATCCAATCAGTACCTAAACCAGCCAGATTAAATGGTCGGGAATAATTACGCAGATTTTTCTTGCCCTTATCGTCAAAATACTCATGGAAATAAGATAGCGCCAGCTCGCGGACATTGCGATGTATCGGTTCGCGGTATCTCAATACAGCATGGTTTGTCTTGCTGATCGCGCCCCATAATCCTTTTTTTCTGAATAGCGTCACCACATGATCGTAATCGTCTGCGGTTGCCTGAAAATCTAAAAGCAATGGTTTCTGACCATGAAACCAAAGAGCCGCCGCCGCAAAAAGTGCTCCCTCAATACAATGCGCCTTACGTTCACGAAGCACGCGCCGCGGGGACATCAGAGTATCTTTGCCTTTGTCAAAATTAATGGGCAGCGCCGACAAAAAATCCTGGATTTTTTGAGGTGTATTCAGTTTACGAAAAATTTGTAATTCTGTTTTGTTTAAAATCTTTTGCCAATTAATCATAACAACTGAACTATATCATAAAAACAAGACCTCAAAAGCAGAAATCAAACGGTGGCGCATAAGAACCGCGAGTCCGCTCATTATCAAAGGCGCATTGCTTGGGGACTGCTTGATATTCCGGCGGATGACAGGGATTGGAACAAACCACGACCCCATTTTCCTGGCAAAGCACGGCTTTGGCAAAACTTGACTGCATGACGATGCTACAAAAATAGTCAGCTGCAGACGGGTCAGCGCAGGTTACAAGTTTTTTGTTGGTTTGATAGAAATCACAGACTCTGGAATCTAGTGGCGCGCTGACCGATACAGTCTGGCCGTTTAATCCTTTGATTTGCAAAGTAATCTTCCGGATCGTAGTAACTTTGGAAATATAACTGAAGAATTTTTTTATCTGATTCCAGCGATCAGAAAGCCATTTTCTCAAACTAATCCCCCACTTTGTATTTAAGGTGGAAGGTGAAGTATTCACAGCAGGCATTGCCGTGGCCCGGGTGAGGTAGCTAAGGTCAGAGTAATGATGTAGGTCGGTTTCGACGGCTGACCTGGCTGTGCCGCTAGCTAAAGCCAAGATAAAGATTAATATACAGATTTTTTTGTTCATCGTTTATGATTTTAGAGATCTATTTTCTCATCAACCCAGCCATTCTTTACCGAGAGTGTTCTTTCAGCTGAACGTGGCTGTGTCATGCCGGAAGGAGTATCGACTCTCAAGCGATACAACCCTTTTTGAGCCAGCAGGAAATATCTGCCAAGCTCATCGGTGACGGCAAATCCTGCCCTGTTGCCGCTTGTGTCAAGCAAAGTAATCAAAGAGAATGGTACGGCGTTGCCCGTGTCTTTATCGATAATGACGCCATAGGGTTTCTTCCTTAAGCCGGCCAGATGGAATATCACCATTAGCAGAACGGCTATCATGATCGAGAGGTTAAGTAAGTTGGGAATCGCCAAATAAATCAATGGAGCGGTAACCAAAGATATCCAAAATGCAATATCCAAAGTTCTGACGACAAAGTTGTTCAAGGATATCGACGGCGCTTTGGAAGGTTTGGGTTCTTGTCTGGTTAAGGGATCAATTGGAATATCCAGATTGATGAAATCTTTATCCTCCACTTCTACCAAGCCGCCATTGTAGACTCGCTGGTATAAGAGCGTGTCAGGCGCCGAAGTCACGATATGCGAGGGGAAAGCATAGTTTTCTTTTTGTACTTCAAGCTGGACGTTCAACTTGCCTTCGCGGAACAAGGCCGGATCAACCAAGAAGCCGTAGCGCCCGTCAATGTCCGTACTCTTGGTTTCAAGGGTTGTGCCGGTTTGATCAAAGAGTTCGATCGAAACGAACGGAATCGGCCGCTTGGTCATTGAATCATAGACCGTGCCCCAGGGCTTGTTTTTCTTTTTGACGCCGATTAATTGGAAGAATGAAGCCATTGAGAATAGAAGAATATCCAGAATACTGGCGCCGAGATGTATCAAGTTAAGCAGGACGTCGACAGAGGTAATGATTACTACGGAAGTTGTCACGATGGAAACTGTTTCGGCTGTCGTGGTTTTGCCGGGGATGTTGTTAATGACTGTGTTTATCGGCGGGCCGATCGGAGTCAGCGGAGTTGGCGAAGCAACTACCGATGGTGTCGGCGTTAGAGTATTTAATGTTCCGCCGCCACCCGGCTGTTGGCTTGGAGAAATTGTCGGTGTCGCGGATACTGTCGGAGTTGGCGTCGCTTGAGGTGTAATTGTAGATCCACCACCGCCACCTCCACCGGGGTTCTGAGTAGGAATCTGTGTCGGATTCACGCTGGTACTTGGAGTTGCTGTTGGTGTGGCTGTCGGACTTGGTGTTGTCGTAGGCGTTGGAGACGGAGATCCCGAGACAATAAGCGAGGGAGTTGGTGTCGGAGTAGGCGGATTATTAGACCCGGGTGTCTGACTGGTTGTAGGTATTGGTGTGGCAGTAGGCGTTGGCGTTGATGTTGGTGCGATTATCGGAGTCGGCGTAGGCGTAGAAACTAGAGCCGCGACATTATAAGCAATGCAGTAAATATCTGCCGGTGGGTTATTGCTCAGTCTGATGTATTCTAAGTTGTCGCCATTGAGTGCGTCATTATAACAGCGCAGAACGGCAAAGCCATATTGAGATTGCAGATCTTCGCTGACCCATAACTGACCGCCGCTTCTTAGTAGACTTTGTTGAGCTGAATTAAGGTCCGACATTTGGATCACAAATTCACCATCTATATTAGTTGGTCCAGCAGTAGAAACATTATGTACTTGGGCTTGATCGGTTGAAAGTTTGAAATTCCAATCAGCTTGTGGAATACAAGTTTGAGGTAATTCATGCAAGCCAACAGGTTTGAACTGATATGGATTCGGGAAGTGTGGCGAACTAACGGAGTAATTGGAAAACTGGCTGAAATGGCCGCTACTGTCATCTAGGTTATCAGCGGCGGCATTACCGGTGACTACAGACCAAGAAGGGCATAGTCTTTTTAGAAAATGGAAGTTAGTATTTGGCGGTATATCAATGTTTATAGGGGTTTGAGTAGGTAGTGGAAATATGAAATCGCGCGGTGATCCTGAAATTTGGTAGCTGATACCAGTGGTTGTGTCTACGGCAAAGACATAAAGAGTATGGATTACGCCATCTTTGAATTGCTCAGGTATTTGAAATGTGAATCCGTGATCTCTGGGATAGCCGGTTGTGCTATTGACGTCTGGTCTTGGCAGGCCGGCTATTACCGAACCTTGGAAATTAGAACTGGCTAGCCCGTCTATGTAAAATTTAACTTGAATACTCTGTAGTGGAGTATCGGCATCAAGCGCCCAGCCGATAACAGCGCCATCGCCTGATGGCCCGTCATGTATAGTATCAAGATGACCGATCGGTGGTACTTGTACTGGCGTGCACGAATTTAAAACCAATAAATTATTTATAAAATCCCTGGTTGCTTGATCAAGATTGCCGTCAGCGGGAGTATTACCTATCTGGGCGCTATATACTAACTGAAAACTTTTAAGAGCCGCCTGTGTCCGTGGTCCAAAATATGTCGTTTCATTTCCCGGTGAACCATAACCGCTTGCGGCCAGTATAAAATTATTATCGTTCAAGAACTTTTGGAGAATTTTAACGCCCGGCCCTTGGTCATGTCTTTGGAGGTTTGTAGTGATTGCTTCTGTCGGCGGGATAAGACATTGTTGAATCGGCGGTGGCGTAATGCTCGGTGTCGGAGACGGAGACACACTGGGAGTCGGTGTCGGGTTGGGTGTTGGTGAAGGAGAGAAGGAACTACCGCCGCCACCCGGATTAGGGGTTGGAGTCGGTGTTGGTGTTGGTGTGGCAACAATATTACCGCAACTGGTATTATCAACAAAACTCCAGCCGACGTTGTGGCCGAAATCTATCACATGATAACCTTGCAAAGTTAAAGCCGTGGGATTATTGGAATCACTTACATCTAAATAGCAAAGAATTATAGAACTTGCGGCACTGGGATCAATATTCCATCGTGTCGGCGAAGAATCGCTTGGCAAGGCCAGTTGATTGCCGCCGGGGGCACCTTCAAGGTCTAGGCCATGCAGAATTGTTTCAGTTTCGGTGTTTTGAATGGTGAGTGTATCACCGGCCGCAACGGTTTTAGTGAGATTGTAGAAAATGTTATCTGCACCGGTATTGGTGCCCAAGAACTGATTGGTGCCAATCAAGACCACACTGCCGGTGTTGGCGTGGAATCCGGCGCTGCCATAAAAACTGCCGGTTATGTTTAGGCTGCCGGATCTGGCGGTAAAAATGTCTGTGTCTGCATCCAAGCCAAAGTCAGCACCAAAATTACCGCTAGGGTCAATGAGTAAATTCATAATGTCCGGAGCGAGCATGCTACTAACAGAGCCCGTGCCAAAATATGCTCCGTAAACATTGAATGTGCTGGAGGTGCTGGCGTCAAAAGTCCCACCGTTGTCTATTGTTCCGGAAGTCCAAGTCGCCCCTTTCATAATCAGATCTGCACCGGCTCTGATTATTGCCAGGCCATAGCCCATATCAACGTTGCCGTTGATTGTCAGAGTACCGTTCCAAATATCCAGGCGATTGGAAAGGAAATAATTCGCGTCATCAGTCCAAGTAGGAGCGCTAATGCTATCCACAGTCAGTGGGCATGTACCAGCAACTTCGTGCAAACTACTTTGCCCTGGCTCAACCGTGAATGATCCGGCATCGAGACTAGGCACCGTACCGGCTGTTTTATTTATTACTATTGAGCTGGCATGTGTTTGATCGCGATAATTTCCCCTGTCAACGCCAACATAAATTGAATTGAAACTATCGCTACCATTGCAGTTAAAAATACTCGGACCAACACCGCCAAAGATGAGGTTTTTGCCGGTGAGATCGAAAGTACCTATATCGTAATAAGAGACATTATCTACCTCCACGGTCGTTCCCCCGTAAGTAATGGTGCCTTCATTGGCGAAATCGCCAGTCGGATTTAGGTTAGTAGCTCCATCAGAAATTCCACTGCTGCTGTTAAAAAAAGGATTTACTACTTGCTCAATGGGAGGCCCGGCTACAACAAAAGTCGTGGTATTGGGTAAATCTAAGGTTGACGGTCTATAAACATCCAAGCCGGTTGAATTCCAACTCGTGCCATTAAATATCAGACTCGAAGGCGAAGAAGGCAGATACGAAGAGAATAGCTGGACTGGGTTAAAAATCGCATCATTATTGGGCGGGGCGGCTCCAACTTCTACTGCGCCGGAATTCCAGCTGGCGGCATTGGAAGTCAGGGAAGAACTCACGGCAGAGCCAGCGACCACGCGAATCCCGCCAAGCGTATTGATGTTGGCGGTCAGATCACATCCGGCAACACCATTCTGACTTTGCAATATAAAACCGCTGGCGTCGCTGGTTTGCGCGATGTTAACAGTAGTGATTCCGGTTAAACTGTTAAAGTTGCCATCGCACTGCAACATTATTGCCGCATCACCAATAAAGTTAAGAGTTTTACCGGTGCCGTTAATTGTTGTAGTAGAACCGTTTACACCTACATCCAGGCCGGAAGTTACATTCCAAATAGTTGGTGGAGTGAAAGTGGCATTAAGTAGTTCATAACCGACGTGCTGACCAATTTCTCCACCGTAAGTAACATCAGCAAAGCCAACAGCAAGAGTGCCACTACCTGCGGTAAAGGTTACACCGCCGTCAAGAATAAAATGTTCACCCACGGTTAGATTACCGTTATTAGGATTAAAAGTACCGCCATCAAACTCAAAGTTAAAATTCACGGTTGTAGTACCGCTCGTAGCGACAAAAGTACCGCCGTCTATAAAAAGTGTACCTGTTAGATTTATATTGCCATTACCGCCAACGAAATGGCCATCATATTGATCCATATCACCAGTACCAGTAATAATATCTATAGTCACTCCGCTAGCTTGGGTAATGGTGCCCGTATAGCCAATCTGTATTATCAATCTTGTAATCGAAATAGAACTATCGATCGTGGCGTTTTTTGTAGAAGTACCGTCAAAGACAACATCATCAGCAGAAGTCGGTGCTACTCCTCCAGCCCAGTTAGCATCACAGCTCCAGTCGTTGGCATGGCCTACTCCACAAGTGCCATTTGTTCCCGCTCCGTTCCAAGTGATGGTATCAGCATGAACATAATGTACAGCAAAAAAACAAAAAACAAAGACAGAAAAAAACAACAAAATTATGCCTTTATATTTCGGAGGTTTTAGAAACATTGATGACTAATTAAAATCATTAGTTTTTATAGTTAAATTATAGCATCTATACCTTTAAAATATTGAAATAATAGTGGATAAAAGAGAACTATGGTTATACTTATCGGAAAACAGATATCTAGGCGGTTTCCTTAGGTCGTATTTTCTAATCATATCCTAGTCGAGCTTAATTATTTTTTTCTCTAGTAGTTATAGAATGATAAACTTTGATAATCTATTATAAAGATATATGACAAAATAGTATTCATTATAAAAATAAATACCGAGTTGCCTCGGCATGCTTATTTTTGAGTATAAAGTATAAAACTTTTTCTAGGTTTTCGGTACAAAACCAAAATCAACCGCTATTTCAAGTTTGAACCGCGGACCAAACCATTTGTATTTTGGCTTCTTAACGATGGTCAAAAATCCATCTGGTCCATCTAAGGGACGAATACAAAGACGTTGATGCTCGGAGCGATCAGCAGGATTTATTTTTTCAAGAGGCAGATAGACGACGTGTAATTTTTCAGTTTCAGAATGGCGGGCTAAACCGATGATGAGATAGCGCGCACCCTTGTAGTGTTTATAAATACCGGTTTTAATTTTTCTGATTATTTTTTTAGGCATGATAATAGGATATCATAAAATCCAGAAATTAAAAAAGACTGGGCAGTTTTACCAAGTCTTTTTTAGCAGATTACTATTTATTGATTGCCAGAAGTTCAACTTCAAAAATAAGCGTGGCATTGGCGGGTATCGTACCCGGTACACCAGTGACGCCGTACGCCAGAGCCGGAGGAATCGTCAATCTTATTTTTTCACCGACCTTCATGCCTTCGACGCCGATATCCCAGCCGCTTATAACTTCACCGGCCCCTAAATTAAAAACAAAAGGTATTCCACGATCTATACTTGAATCGAACTTAGTGCCATCTTGAAGTGTGCCGACATAATTTACGGTAACCTTGTCGCCTTTTTTGGCGGCGACTCCACTGCCGGCTTGCAATATTTCTATTGATACGCCATTCTTATTTATTTTCGTTACTTTTGGCGTAGCCGTCAGTGTCGGGCTGGCACTTACGGGTATGCTTGGTAAGGGACTGGCGCTCGGTGTCGGACTATACTCTCGGGTGATTCCCGGAGCAACAGTCTTATTAGCCGATTTTATAAAATAATACGATACGACCACCGCAATGACTGCGATAATGATTATGATAAAAAGTTTATTCATAAACCGAGGTTAGCATATTATAAATTAAATTACAATAAAGCCGAACATTTAAGTCCGGCTGTGATTTTATCTCAGTTTCACAGAAATACTTTGAAGTCTTTGAAGTCCGCGAGATTTGCTCATATGACGTAAAATACGTTTGAAGACACTACGACTCACGGAGAAAAAACAATCAAATGATATTTTAGAACCCCAGAAAATCAATTCAATCCTCGCCCTGTTTAGAGTAAGTTTTTGCAGAGAAGATCTGTTCAAGCTGATAATCTCTGCTGGTTGATCATTTCGCCGCCAACTTTTATCTTTTTCACGATTAGTATGTAGTCTCATTACTTTTTTGGCGTCCAAGAGGAATAATACCATCGTCCGTTTTGCCAGGATTCTATATAATTGTCTTTCAGTGTGCGCAACTCTGGATATCCGCAACCCCTTTTCATCTACATGAGCTCTTTTAAAATGGTTCCGATAGCCAAAAAGCATAAGTAAACAGGTACCGAAAGGAAATAAGGCGCCAAGAAATCTTTCCAATTGTTCAACATATATAGAAAACTGGTGTTCATTATTACGAGCTTTAACCTCAACGAGCAAATCAAGTTCCGGGTTCTCAATATCACCATATCGGTAAGTAAACGGTTGTATCTTGCCGCCGATGAGTCTTTGCGCCAGATGCAAGTAAAAATAAGCTATGGCCATATTTCTGTGCTGGGCGTTGCCCATTACTCTATCTATTGGTTTTTTTCTGCGTAGTTTTCCGGAAGCCATACACCCTCCTAGTTGTAAAATATCTTAACTGAAGTATCTGGCAATAGATTATATAAGTCAACAAAAAAACCGAGATTTTGGTCTCGGCACAATTCCTCACTTATTAAGGGTCAATGATTGCTTCTTCATTATATCAATGCCACTTAAGTTTATCTAATACTCTACAGCAGATATATTGATCATTTGGAATAGGGTGCGCGCCCTTAGACAACGCTAGGTCAGTTTCTTTTTGAGTTTCATTTATGCTCAACACTTCGGCGATAGCAATTTCACATTTAGTATTTATCACTATCTCTATCTCCGGTTCTGGATTGCGGTGATCTAGAACTCGAAATCCCAGCACATCATAAAGGCTTTCTCCGATCATAGCCCAGGCAATCTTTTCCATTAGATCCCGATCTGACGCAACCAGGACCCTGGTTAATTTACCGAATGTTTTGTAAGTTTTTTGTCCACGCCATTCTTTCACGGCCATCTGAAATTTGATTTCAAAATTAGGCATTTTAACCCCCTTATTATTAAGGAAACTTAAAAGAAAACTAGCATACTTTGAGTCAGTAGGCAAATCTTATAACTCATTTTCTTTTTGCTACAAATACAATCAGAAAAATTATAACGGTGAGAAGGACTATCGCCCCACCGGCGGGAATGTTCAGATAATAAGAAGAAATAATGCCGACTAGAACTGATAAAACTGAAATTATCTCAGCATAGACAATTGTTGCCAGGAACCCCTTCCTTAGCTGAAGTGCGGCAACCACCGGTATGACGACTAAGGCGGCAATAAGCAATGTGCCGACAATCGGAATGGCAAGTGAAACCGTCAAGGCCGAAAGAATTATCAATATCGTATTGATCCGTCTGGTCTTAATACCGGCAACCTGCGCCGCTTCTTCGTCAAAAGTTATGTAAACCAGCTCTTTATAAAAAGCGATAACTGCCAGTATAACTCCGATACCAAGCGTCGAAATGAAATACAGATCAATGGTTCTGACAGTAACAATACTACCGAAAAGATAATTGAAAAGGTCAACACTGAATCCCTTTGCGATACTGATGAGCACAATCGCCAGAGCCAAACTGCCTGAAAGAAAAATGGAGAGCGCTGAATCGGCATAAACCCGTTTTGACAAACGTAAACGCTCAACCGCCACCGAGGAAACCGTAGCTACACCGATACCTGTTATCAGCGGATTGATTTGCAAAAGAAGACCCAACGCAACTCCGGCCAAGGAAACATGGGCCAGCGTGTCAGCAATAAGGGCATATTTACGCAGCACTAGGAAAATCCCAATTAAAGGCGCAATTGCGCCGATAATCATGCCGACTTCTATGCCGCGGACTATGAAATTGTAATGAAAAATTTCAAACATTAATGGTGAACGAATTTATCGTTATTTTGATAGAAAGAGGCAAAACTTTCATGTGCTCTAAATTCCTTGGCCATACCGCAATAAACCAGAGATCTGTTAATACAGATGAGCTCTGAAGCCTCCCTTTCAATGGTTTCAAGATCGTGAGATGCCAGGACAAGAGTCAGATGCATTTCGTGATTTAGCTTTCTCAAAAAAGCATAAAGCTGTTCCTGTGTTTTAGCGTCCACGCCAGTCGTCGGCTCGTCAAGGATAATCATTTCCGGTTCACCGGCCAGAGCCCGGGCGATGAAAACACGCTGCTGCTGGCCGCCAGACAAGTCACCGATCAGACGGTCGGCATACTCCTCCATCTCTACCTGCTTGAGTGCGCGTGTTACTATTGCCCGGTCATTGGCATCAAGAAAATGAAATAAGCCCTTTTTGCCGTAGCGTCCCATACTGACCACGCCTTCTACCGACATCGGAAAAGAAGAATCAATATGTGTCACCTGCTGAGAAACATAACCTATTTTTGACCAGTCTTTGAAGTCAGCAATGTCTTTGTCGAAAAGTTTCACTTGGCCGTTTGGTTTGAGTAAGCCGAGCATTATCTTGATGAGAGTGGACTTCCCCCCGCCATTCGGCCCAATAATGCCCAAATAATCTCCCCGGTGGATATCAATTGTCAGATCATTCAAAACTTTCTCGTCTCCGTAAGAGAACGATATGTTTTTGAGCTCCAAAATAATTTTATCGTTTTCTAACTCCGGCATTCTAGGGCAAGTTTCAAATTAGAAAGATTGGTTTGCATTTGTGTAAAATAATCTTTGCCGTTTTGAATATCCTGGTTGCTCAAACCTTCTACCGGATCGAGGACCAAGGTTTGCGCACCGGTTTCATTAGCAATCGTTTCGGAAAGTTTTGGACTGATAAGACTTTCAAAAAAAATGTATTTGATACCTTGTTTTTTAACCAAATCAGAAATTTCGGCAAGTTTTTGAGTAGACGGCTCTTGATCTGGTGAAATTCCGGTAATATTGACCTGGTTAAAATGATATCTGTCAGCCAAGTAGCCGAAAGCGGCATGAGAAGTGACAATATCCTGCTTGGCGCATAAACTTAGACTCCGGCTGTATTCCTGGTCCAAAGAGTCAAGCCTATTCTCTACTGTCTGTGCATTTGACTGATACATCACGCTATGAGCCGGGTCTATCCGGATAAAACCCTGAAGGATATTTTCAACTTCCTGTTTGGCAAGTTCCGGACTAAGCCAGACGTGCGGGTCTCGTATAGTCTGACCGTTTTCCACCAACTGTTTGTTGGCAAGATTTTCGCCAGCGACGATAACTAGCGGCCGACCATTCATGATCTGATTTTTAATCTTGTCTCCCCAGGCCTCCAGTGAACCGCCATTTAGTATCAAAAGGTCACTTTGCTCAATTCCTACAATCTCCCTGGCGGTCGGTTCGTAATCATGCGGTTCAGCGCCAGCAGGTGTGATATTTGTAACGTCGGCCTTATCGCCGGCGATTTGCCGGCTAAAATAATACATTGGGTAAAACGAGGATATGACTTTAATTTTCCCACTTATAGCCGTCGGTGATGAGACGTGCTTAAAATTGACAAAGTAGATAACTGAAATAACAACTATGGCAGTAACTATTATAACATATTTTTTCATAATATCAGTATGCGATTATTATACGTTATTTGCGAGATATTTGCAATCAAAAAGCCGCCTGTGATCAGCAGCCTTTTGAGATTTTTTGCAACGTTGTATGAATACTGGTGACTAATTCCACAAAACCTGAGCGGCGGCGGCGCCTGTGGCTTGATAGTAATCAACTCTGATGGAGTGATTGCCGGCTGAAAGCTGTCTGGAAAAGTTATAAGTATTTTTCTTTTGGTCAAACCACTTATTCAAAACCAGAACGCCATCTATCCAAATTCTCATGCCGTCATCAGTCGTGGCAGTAAACGTATGCCTGCCGGAGGCACTGAAGCTTAAGGTGTTGGTCCAGCGCACGGCGTAAAAAGTAGATCTTAAATTCGGACTTGGTGACGTGCCCGTCCAGTCAAAATTGATTGCTTGATCGGGGCGAGAGAATATTAAGGAACCGAATTTCCTGGTGCTAGTCAGCCTATAATACTTACCGGTAAATGGACCGTTGACAACTGAACTTGGAACCGGCGTCTGGCTAATGCCCGGGGTGACTGAACTGGAACCAAAATTGAATACTACTGGTGTAAGATTAAGTAAGAAAGTGGGAGTATTATTACTATCATCGGCATAAATGTACAAAGTGTGATTTTTGCCATCTTGGTATTGAGCCGGTATAATCCATGTAAAACCATGGTTACCAAAAGTATTTAGAAGTTGATTAACGTCAGTTCTCAGATTTGCAGTGAGTATGGTGACTACAGCTCCTCCGTGACCGGCAGTACTATCAATATAGAAGCTCACCGGAATGGATGTAGCCGGGTTATTGTAATCAGCTGCCCAGCCGCCAACCGTTCCATCGGGATTAACATAGTTAAGATAGCCGGTGAAATTAGACGGGACTGACGGTGTTGGAGTAACCGTGGCAGTCGGTACGCACACGCCATTTACACAGCTGTCACCCACGATACAGGCAAACGGACAAACAATAGGCGGAGTAGGTATTGGCGTAGACATTGGAGTTGGGGCCAGAACACTGCCTAAAGTAAATGACTGCGGCGTTAACTTTACCAAGAATACTGGGACGTTACTGCTATCAGCATAAATATACATGGTGTGACTGTGGCCGTCTTGGTACTGGACTGGCATGTACCAGTCAAAGCCGTGGTTGCCGGTGGCATTCGTAAATAGATCGTTTACATCTTGGCGGAAAGCGTTGGTGGCTATAGTCGCAACCGGACTACCACCGCTACCGGGGGTGTTATCAATGTAGAAGCTTACCGGTATAGGAGTACTTGGGTTATTGGCATCAATAGCCCAGCCGATTACTTCTCCCTTTTGACTAATGACATCCAGCCAGCCGTCAAATTGAGAATTAGGATTTGTAATGGGAGTAGGAGTCGTGGCAGGGGTAGGTATAGGTATGGGGGTGGGAGTTTTGCTCAAGGTTGGAATCGGGGTATTACTGGGGATGGGTGTCGGAGTAGGGGTATTTAATATTGTTGTAAATGAAACCAATGAGCTTGTAACCAGGTTATTTGAAGCATTTTTTGATTTTATGTTGAATGGATAAGTTATTGCCGGCGATAAGTTAAAGATATTGATAATATGGTTGGTAGAAAGTGAAGTAACTATTGGCGTAGAACAACCTGAGGATGGACACGGATTCAAGAAGACGACCTGTCCATCAGTCGGCATGTTGGTGGCCCAATTAATGTCAGCTGAAAATTGACCGATGTTGGTAACTGAGATATTTGAAATAACGGGTAATGCTGTTGGAGTTGGTATCACGCTCGGAATCGGCGTAGGTATTGGTGTCGGCGTTGATGTAACAGATGTAACCAAGGCCATGACTTGATTTGCCACCGAGCCGAGGTTATTGGTAACCGTCAGAGTATAGATCGTAGTTTGAGTGGGGTTAACATTAATATTGCCGGTGGCACCACTTATGTTGCCAACAGTTGGACTGATGCTTAAAGCAGTAGCATTAGAAGAAACCCAGGACAGATTAACTAAATTACTGCTACCTACAACATTCGGTGCAGCATTAAGACTGGTGATTATCGGCGGTGGGGAGACGCCAGGACTTGGCATTGGTATTGGCGCAGGTGTAGGTGTCGGAATGGCTGAGGTGCCGGTAAAAAATTCTCCCATATCCAAAGCACTAGCCGCTGCTCCGGGAAAACCGCTCAAACCCAAGGTTTGCATAGAGAGTCGCAGGGTTGCAGCGTGACTGACGAAGTTAGTGCCGGATTGGTAGCCGTGTTTTACTTGGTTGCCTACGGCAATCCAAGGAACTTTATTGCCTCCGCCTCCAGCATCTTCGTCAAAAGTAATTATCAGCAGTCCGTTCTGC
Source organism: Minisyncoccia bacterium (assembly GCA_041499075.1). Lineage (GTDB taxonomy): Bacteria > Patescibacteriota > Minisyncoccia > 2-02-FULL-40-12 > IGHO2-01-FULL-4-A > JBGQJN01. Next base: position 35,506 of record JBGQJN010000002.1, read on the forward strand.
ATAAATGAGGAGTTTTTAACCAGAGGATCGATGTTGGTCTTAAGCCAGTTGTCGGCGGTCTGGGTTGAACAATCGTGAGCATCGTTACATAGGTTCGGGACAATGAAAGAATAAGCAGGCAAATTGTTATTGGCTAGGTCGGTAGAAAATTGAGTAAAAGGTACTAGATTTTGTTCTTGCGCGGTACTGTTCTGCACGTCAGTAAGATACGGGAACGGGTTATGCCTGACGGCGTAGTTGCCGCTGTCTCCGCCAATATAACCGGCCGACGGCAGATCTTCGGCATAAGATTTCCAGGTCTTGCCGGCGGCTATCAGATGCCGGACAACATTATCAACCGAGACCGGAAAAGTTGATGGATCTTGATTGTCGTCATTGGTCAGAATCTGGCCGGTTGCAAGCATTAAATAGTTGCCGATGGAAGGATGCGTATTGGCGTGATAGTTGGTGGCCAGGGCATAAGTGTTCGCTAAACTATTGAAATAAGGCATCGAGGAATTGCCAATGACACTGGAATAATCGGTATTTTCCTCCAAGACGATGACGACGTGACTGAGCTGGGGAACGCTACCGGAAGGAATAGATGTCGGTGCGGGAGTAGGTACAGGGATGACGCTGGCAGATGAACTGACGACGACTAGTAAGGATTTACTTATTGTACCAAGGCCGTTAGTTATCGTTAGTACATAAGTTGTATTTTGGCCGAGAGTAACTGCGGTTGAACCGGAGGCCGAAACAGTACCTACATTAGGACTGATTGTCACTGTGCCGGCATTAGTCACAGACCAAGAGAGAGTTGTTGATCCGCCGGTAGCTATGACCGCCGGTGAGGCAGCAAAAGAATTTATAACCGGTATAAAAGTACTTGGAGTGTTGGATGTTGTCGGAGTTGGTGCGGGAGTCGGTATTGGTGTCGGAGTAAAGCTGGGAGTTGCTGTGGGTATAGGTGCGGGTGTGGAAGAAACTACCCCACCGAATTCGTAGGCACCCATATCCGGAGCCGATCCTTGAGGTACTGAAGCGCCATTGAAATCCAAAGAAAGTCCGATGTTAGCCCCGGTATTTATAGCCGGGGAGTTGCTATTCAACTGAAAATTAGCAGAGCCTGGGTTAATAAATCTGGGATCAGAGTCTACTGAGTTGGCATCTTGAGAGGTTGCGCTTTTCCAGCCGGCCAGATTGTAGTTACTATTGCCCCATTGCAGATTAGAAGCACCATTTACGAACCAATCATTGTTATTAGAGACAAAACCTTGGGTGGAGCCCGATTCCACGCTTACTGCCGTACCGCAGGATGAAGTAATATTATTTTTTAGCGTTACATTGACCGCATTGCTGGTGACGGCGATACAATTACTGGAATTATAAATTGTATTGTTGTAAATAGTAACATTCTGCGGGCTGCTGGTATTACCACCACCCAAGAGCCAGATTCCATTTCCTTCGCCGTAGATGACATTATAGTAAATTTTAACGTTGGTTGTGCCGTCTAGTTCTATGCCGCCTAAGCCGGAGCCATTGTTGTGAACTAGGTTATATCTGACAATGGTGCCGTTGGTCGTACCTTCTATAGAAATACCATGTGTGCCATTATTATAGCTGACATTATTCTCAACTAGGTTACCTAGGCCGGTGAAATCTACGTCAAAACCGAAGTCGCTGTTACTATAGGCAGTATTTCTGTAAAATCGGTTGTTTTGAGTGTTGGATTCTGTCCCGCCACCGCCGTACATCTTGAGACCGTAATAATTATTATGACTAACCACTCCGGTTGCCAGATTACCGGACGAATCAAACTCAACGCCAGAAGCGTATTGGCCGGTATTATTGTAGTAGACGCCGCCGGTTACGGTGTTGTTGTTGGCCCCGGGATTAAATTGCATGCCGCCATTCGGGTTATCGTGCGAACTACTGTTATTAACTTGGTTATTGGTTGTTCCGTTATCTTCAATCCATATTCCCCAATCGCCGTTGAAACCTGAATCAACCGTATCAAGGATGTTATTGGCAGAACCACCTTGAAGAACAATACCAAAACTGCTGGAATGACTGACGTTTATATTGCGAACGATAAGCCAGCTTTTATTGGAAATAACTATGCCATTACCGCTGACCTGAGTAATAAGTGGGTTGTTACCCGTGCTGTAAGCGTCAAAAATGATTGGATTGCCGGCTAAACCTGAATTGGGAACATTTAATCCTTGACCAGACCAAGTATCGCCGCGCTTAAGAAGTATCTGATCGCCGGCAACGAAACTGGAGCCGTTTATCTTATTTATGCTTTGCCAAGGGCTGGTTGACGAAGTGCCGTTATTAGCATCATTGCCGCTGACATTATCAACATAAAAAATAGCCGGTCCGCGAGCACTGGCCATAGAAACCTTGAATACACTGCCGGCGATCAACGAACCGGTGAGTAGTAATCCACCCAGTAAAATTATCAGGTAAATTATTGACTTTGGGCGGTTTTGACGATAAGTAATCATTTTTATTTAATGGCATCTTCCCTATTGATATCAAATCTTTTATTTTATGACACTAAAATCGTAATATTTTTAGCACTTTAATTATATATCAGTGGAGACCGTTGGAGAAATAACTTATGCACATTCTGGCACAGGGTAAACCATATTTTAGAGGTGGATAAAGGCTATTTATATTTGTCCAGAGATCTATTAAGGTTATATTTATGAAAAAAGTTTCTATCTTGCTAGCTATTTCTGCAATTTTAGTTTTCAATACAGGATTAGCTACGGCTCGCGATCATGATGGCAGATGGGGTGATATCAGTTTCGGCCATGATCGCCATGCCGCTGTTTGTGTGAAAGATGGCCAGGATTCGGCGTATTGTAATGCCCGCGTAATCCTAGACGCCAATGGCCAGCCGCATAGTAATCTAGTACCAAGTGGTTACGGGCCGGCACAGTTTCATGCCGCTTACTCCGCTCAAACGGCGGCTACATCCAATCAGATCATTGCCATTGTTGATGCCTACGATGACCCCAATATACTTAAAGATTTAAACACTTATAGTTCTCAATTTGGCATACCCACTATGTTAAACTGTAGCCAACCTATCAAAAACTCATCCACGCCATGTTTTCAAAAAGTTAATCAAACCGGCGGTACCAATTATCCCTACTCGAATTCCGGCTGGGCATTGGAAATCTCACTTGATGTAGAAGTCGCCCACGCCATGTGCCAAAATTGCCGAATTTTATTAGTTGAAGCGAATTCTAGCAGTTATAGCAATCTGCTAGCGGCAGAGGATGAAGCTGCTAAACTTGGAGCAACGGTTATTTCAAACTCCTGGGGTAGTAATGAATTTTCAAGTGAAATTACGGCGGCTTATGACAATCATTTTAACAAGCCTGGTATAGCCATTACTTTCAGCTCCGGCGATAGCGGCTACGGTGCTGAATACCCCGCTGCATCATCATATGTTACGGCCGTCGGCGGTACGACTTTGCTTTTGAATCCAGACGGCAGTTATGCTACCGAAACGGCATGGTCGGGTAGTGGCAGTGGCTGTAGTCTCTATGAGGCTAAACCTGGCTGGCAGAGCGATACTCTTTGCGCCAAACGAACTGTCGCCGATGTTTCAGCAGATGCCGATCCCAATAGTGGCGCGGCAGTGTATGATAGTGTCAAATATGCCGGTCAATCCGGTTGGTTCAAAGTCGGCGGCACGAGTTTATCTTCGCCTTTGATAGCCGGAGTTTATGCTCTGGCCGGTGGCAGTTTTAGTCCCTCCCTACCTTATACATCTGGCAATCCTGGCAATTTGCGCGACATTATAAATGGTAGTAATGGCAATTGTAACAACTATCTCTGTACTGCCGGCGTGGGCTATGATGGTCCTACAGGTTTGGGATCGCCTAATGGTGTCACAGCGTTTTAAGCCAGTTTTCCTACATATTAAATTTTGAAAACAAAAAAGCCCGCTTGCCAGCGGGCCCTTGTTTTAATAGGTAAATATTTGCATGCCGGTGGTGGGAGTCCATAGGATATAGCCACCTTCAAAATCACAGCGGATTCCGTTTTGCGATAAATGGTCGTCACTTTTTGGAAAACCGAGCTTTCCTCCACTGCCGCCTTCGGCCTGGTAACTATCGGCAATGAGTTTGCCAATACCCGAATATATTCCCAGGTTTTGGTTCATGCCTATGACATAAGTCTTGTTTTCCTCTCTGATCCAATAAATCGCTCCGCCCTCAAAAAAACTGAATCTGCCGCCATAGCCCGAGATCTTTGATTTTGGGGCATTCTTTTCATCGTCAATGGGTAATCCCAAAGTTCCAGATGCATATCGCAAACTTTTGTCTGACCAACGACTAAAAATAGCGCCCTTGATCTCAAAAACCTCACCGGTGTAAAGCCCGGTTTGATGCAATTCCAGTGCGCCATTTTCAAAATTTTGGAATTTGAATTTGGTACCGAAATAAGAAATTTCGGGGTTGACTGACGTATCCGATATCGGAAAGCCCAACCCTGAATTAGAAATATCAATCGGAGAGTAGCCCCATAAATAAGGTAATTGCATAGGCATTCTGGCCGGTGCGAGGATCCTGAATTTCGCTAAAAACGGGTTTAATATTCCAGATGCCTTATCCGCCAGGTTAGATCGGCTGACCGGAGAATGATAATATACTTCGCCATTTTCAAAAGCTTGATACCCCAGGGACTCACCGTCGGCTGATTGAATATCGGTGAAAGTAATTCCTATTGTCTCGCCGAGCATTACTTGTCCACCGTTATCTTGGTAGAATTTCTCAAATGTCGGCGATATTAAGTCATGATAGGAATTATAACCTATTGGGAATTTACTCCAATAAGACCGATTAGCCGGAATGAATACTGCCGGATCATGCCACTGTTGCCTATTGCCGTTGAGCGTACGATAACCGACCCATTGGCTTTTATCATAAGCGATTGACGAGTCGGCTATTATCTCAAAATGTAAATGCGACGCCACACCCAGTGGACCAGGTCCGATATAACCGATTAGCTGTCCTTTTTCCACTTCAACTAAATTCTCAGGACTGCTCTGCCTTAAAACCTCGGCTACGGTTCTGATGCGGCTACCATCGCCATTTGTTTTACCGTTACCGGCTATGCCGTTGCGTATTGCTTTGGGATCTATGTTCAGGTGGCCGTATAGAGAAAATATTTCTTCGCCGTTTGGCGGACGATGCCTCAAAACCACGATACCATTCCAACCGGGACCGGCATCGTCGGCAAAAATGACTTCACCGCGCGAAACCGCAAATACCGGATGGCCGAGATCAGAATTCAAGCCATCTATATCATTCCAGTCTTGGCCTAAATGAGAACAAGGCGTCTTCCCTTCCGGATAATTTTTACAATCTTGGAATCCCTGGTCTATCCGCCAGCCAGCCGAAACATCGAATGTCTCAATATCAGCCGGATATCTTGGGTTTACCGGGTAGTTAAAACCATCCGAGGTGTAGAAATGGATTGCTTTACCAAGAGCTTGATTTGAATCCCAGCTTATCAAATCTTCCCAGCAAGCATCCTGATAATAATTGATAGTTTTGGCGTATAGCGTTCCGCTTGCCGATCTATAGATCATTAAGTCATCCGATCTGACATCAGCCGGCTCTGTTGGCGAGATGCTACTCACGACTGCAATTATCCTGGCTTGAGTATCCCGGCCTCTTGGGTGACGATTTGAGTTGATGATAGAAAGGCGGGATTTGAAATCTGCCTCGACTTGAGCAGTCATCCTGTTGTCGTAAAATACAAGATAGTCAGCGCTGGCAACGTTTGGCAATTCATAGCGTGCGATCAGTGTAATGCCATAATCTTTTGGGACTGTATCCAGAACAGCTCTTTGTATTTCCGGAGCGAGATTGCTAAAAGTTACCGGCGACCATGCTAATTTTGTATCACCGACGGCAACCGGCCGCGGCAAGGGACAACGTCTATCTGCCTTGGCGTTCTTGATCGTCAGACTTGCCTGAAAAAGAAGTAAAAGAGAATAAAATAAGCCATTTTTGACGAGATATCTATATCTCATAGTCATCCTCCAAATTTTTAAGCAACCACCTAAGTTTTATCAGAAGTCCAAAAAAAGTCAAGTTTCCCCACTATCTCTATGGTACATATTCTGGCAGTTGGGATAGTTCCAGATGATTAGGATTTTGATTACTGGAGACTAAGCCCTGGCCTAAGAATATCCCCTGGAATGTATATTTTTTATTGGGTTCCACAATAATAATACCTAAACCGGTTATTGGCAGATCATATTGTGATATCGATCCGGCTGGTTCATCGGAAACGATGATATAGCCAGATTCACTTTTTAGTAAGTAGCCTTGGATTTTAACCTCTGTGCCGATGAAATTCTGTGCAGAGCGGGTGATCTGACCGACTGTATGTGTGGGTATGATCACAGCCGGACGCTTGATGATGTCCACCCCATCAGGGATACTTAACTGCCCAGGTAAACTGCCTGGTTTGCCGGTAACGCCGTATTGCCAGACAATTTTTTTGCTATTTTTGTCAATAACTATGATCCTGTGATTCAAATCGTCGTTGGCCAGGATATTACCGTTGGGCAGTTCTATGGCCAAGGAAGGACTATTCAATTTGCCCGGGCCATCTTTGACATAGTATTGCCAGACTATGTTGCCGCTTCTGGTTATCTCAATAATTTTACCCGGGTTGCTATAATCAGAAATTAAAATATTACCCGCCAGTGTTGGTTGAGGATCGGAAGGATACTTAAGCGGCACTTTGAGATCAAGAACCTGTTTCCAATTTTGATTAAGCTCGACAACGCTATTGCTGTTAATATTACTGATCAAAATATGTCCATTGGCTAAAGGAGTATCACCATTGGGCTTATTCAGGTAGCCGGTAGAGTTCTTGCAAACGCCGGTTACGCCATACTGGCGGACGATATTTTTATCGGGAGAAATCTCAATGACCCGGCAATTTTTGATATCGGCATTGATAACATCACCATTAGATAATTTGTAGGCATCATCAGGCCTGTCTAGATAGCCCGGATTGGAACCAGGAATACCCGGTACCCCATAGCTCCAGATAACTTTTTTACTTTGGTAATCAATCTGCTCAATAATATGATAGAGTTCCAGGTTTACTATTATGGTATTACCGTTATCGGTAAAAAATGCGTCATCAGCTCCCAGGCCCGGTTTAGATAAATTAAAACTATACTGCCAGACTATTTTCTTATCAGGAGTAACTTCTATAAGCCGGTTATTGCCTCTATCCGCTATCAAAACATTATAACCCTCCAGAGCATCCGGATTATTGGCTTCGTTTAGGACCTCATTGGTAGATGCCGAAATCGGGGTTGGTATCACGACATCATCAGGATCAATGTCATTATCATCCGGCCTACGAGTAAAAACTACAAAAAAGAGTAAGACAACGAAGACGACAACTATTGCGAATATTTTTCTTTTTAAATTTTTTTTCATTCATGCTTATGCAATCTTTTTGTAAGCGTTCATGCCTAGGATAGATCCGATTATCGGCGCCAGAAGGTAGGTCAGGTTAAATGAGCCGATACCGAAGGCAACGGCTGGATTGAGCACTCCATTTGAACCTATGAGCGCTGCCAAGGTAATGCCCAAAAGAAGTGAACCGCCAACCACCACCCCGCTCATATGGCTGTCGGCATGGCCGTAGACTACAGACGCAATTCCAAAGGTAAAGAAAAATGTGCCCAGTAATTCTGCCAAGCCGACTCGCATTGAGTCTGTGGCCGTCAGATAATAAACCATGTTGGCGCCAAAGGCCAGATGTATAGTCCACATTGCCAGAGCCGCGCCGATAAACTGTGCCACAATGTATGCGATAGCATCACTAAACTTAATCTTGCCGATAGAAAATATACCTATGGTAACTGCCGGGTTAATGTGCGCACCGGAAATATGGCCGACAGAATAAACAAAAAGCCCCAGTGTCAGTGCCGCCAGAACTGGTGTCGGAACAGGAAAAGAACCCGAAAGCGATCCGATGACCACTGCAGTGAGAGCAAAGGTGCCTATCAATTCTGCGATGTATTTTTTCATAGATTTATCCCAAGATTCTGTAAATTTCCCTTCTGCCGGTCATGTACATATCGGTGTAACCGGCCATTTTTGCTTTGGTCTTAGGATTAGCATTCTTCATATAATCGGAAATGATTTTTTCAAAAGCGGCTAGACTCGCAACCTCCCACTCTATTACTACATTATTAAAATTACCGACCAGGTCAGTCATTACCTGCACGCGCGAACCCGCCTTTACTATAGACGGCATAGTTTCTCTCATGAGTTTGGCTAATTTTGAAGCCATGCCCGGTTTGGCAATAAAAATTTCTCTTATTAGAAGCATATATGGGTATGGTAACGCTACCTACTAATAGAGTCAAGATAAGATAAGATAAGATAGGATAGGATAAGGTTATGAAAAGCAAGACCCGCTAAATGCGGGTTTTGAAAAGGGATTTTAGCAAACTAGAGCCAAACATTATCAGATAACCAAAAAATGCAAGGATTGATATTATTTTCAGAAGAATGAGGTAAAGGCAGACTATTATAAGGGGTATATGGTCAACTCCCGAACCTGGAGCAATGGATCTATTTATCTGGTCAAAGACAAATGAACAAACCACGTATGCTACTAGCGATAAAATACAAAAAAGATAATATTTTAGACAGTACTCTCTTTCTTCAGAAGTCATATCAAACCTCTCGATTTGTTAAGATCCTAAACACAGCCTAGTACCACAAATAATATCTGTAAATTGACAAAACTAACGACGCAAGCTATAAAGGCAATAGATCAAAGACCAGTACTTTAAAACATAAACCAATGAGAAAGGGAGAAATTTATGACCACTGACACTATCAGGTCAATCTGGCAAAAAGCAGACTCTCGTCGAGGTTGTCTGGTATCACTTAAAATGAACACGAGCCGTAGGCGTCATCTTTCTGATGAAGATCCGCTACGCGTTACAAATCCATTCGTAAGCGATGAAGCAAAACTCTTTTCAAGTAAGGGTTATCGTGTTCTCGGAGATAAAACCCAGGTATTTACTTTCCCATCTACCCCGCTCATACGTACTCGACTGGCTCACGTCATGGAAGTTGTCGGTGTTTCGGTAATCGCATCGAATCTTCTTGGCCTGAACACCGATCTGGTAAGGGCCGCCGCAATCGGCCACGATATCGGTCATGTGCCTTTCGGCCACCAGGGCGAAGCATGGATGGCCGAGGCTATGGGACGTCCGAAATTCTGCCACGAGATCATGGGACCCATAATTGCGCAGAAGATTGAACGCAGAGGCGAAGGCTTGAATCTGACATGGCAGACGCTTGAAGCGATGATGTGCCATAGCGGCAATACCGCCAGAGCGGGAATGTCGCAAGAAGCATGGCTATTACGCTGGACGGACAAATTTACGTACATCTTCCATGATATAAATGACATTATGATGCGAAATGAATATCCAGTCCCACAGGAGTTAATTGATTTAGCTAATGATTTTGGGAGTAATCAAAGGGAGCGAACCACCACTGCTATAGCTGGTCTTATCATCGAGTCAGCTGAACACGGCTATGTCAGTTTTGAGCATTCAGAACTGGGACAGAAATTCAAAAGTTTAAGGACAATGATGTACGAAGTTTATCCGCACGTCACGCATCAGAAGGTAGAGAATATCATGCAGCCGGTACTTGAATTTCTTGAAATGCTCAAAATCGGCGACCCCTTTCTTTTACTGGCTCTCATGACCGATAAGGACGTGGCCAATCTTGCAGCCCAGCCGATGAAAGATCTACCGGCATTCAACCGCACTACAGTAAGTAGAATCGTGCCGTATCTTCAAAGAATAGGTAAAATTGATCTTTGTGACCCCGATCTCGATTGGTAACCCCATTACCATGCAAGCCCACTCCTCGGCATAGAGTGGGTTTTTTCTTGGCTTTTTCTCGAAAAAGATTTTAGGTAAAAGAAAACCGAGTGGTTGGCCCGGCAAAAACTAATAGATCTCGGATGTGCTTATTATGCGTAACTCTAAACAATGTGTGCAGGTGTATTCTATATGGTTCTCTTTTCGAACAATAGGGTGGGTTATGAAACCGCACGGACAGGTAACAAATCCTTGCTCTACTTCAGATCTAAGTGCAATTCTTCTTAGCTCGCTAGGAGACACTTTTATGGAATCTATAATAACAGTCGAATCTGTAAAAAATCCCTGCCTTCTTGATATATAGCCAAAGGTTTTACCATCAATCTTAACAGCATAACCATCAGTTCTTTGTTCGAAGGTTAGCATATCGGCCCCCCTTTTTATTAGTTGTAAGGAACAATATAATAATAGCACTACTAACTACTATTGTCAAACCAGGACCATAAAAGAAAAACTGGTCAAGCCGGTAAATTATTCACAAATTCTACGTTCGACAGCCGTAATGGCATCCCTGCACTCTTGCGAACAAGCGTCAAATTTTTGCATAGAACAAACTTGAAAACCAATTATTGCATTTTTCTTTGGCATACCCTCACGCGTTATATAGTCTGGACACTTGGGATTATCACACATATATTTCTTAACCATTCTGTCGCGTCTGACGAGGTAAAATCTCATAGACCCTCCTATTGTAAGAACCGAACATATAATAGTACCGATATACTATTTTGTCAAAGTCCTCTTACTAGAGTCCAAACCTACTGCGAGCTCTCCAGTAGTTTTTTGGTTTTAGAATATTGATACCAGACTAGACCAAAACTCAAAACAAAAAGGATAAGCGCTCCAAAATCATCACCCACGCTTGCGGCATCATTAAACTCAATTATGAGCGCGCCTATTTTGGTCAGTAATGCCAGTCCAACAAGTATCAGCGGCATCCTGGAACGTGCAAATCTGTTATTTTTTTGTCTATACCAAAATATGCCTACGATACCTAATACGAGGAGCACGATGTCATCCACTTTGTCAGGAATATCGTGCTCAAGAAAAATTTCCGGTAAAAAAGCAAATCCCGAAAGTCCCACGATCGAGACGGCTAATAAATTAAAACCACGGTTTATAGATTCACGTATATTCATGTGATTAGTATAACATTATCTATTTGGTGACCTCAATTAATTTATTGTTGTTGACTTTGAAGTATTTTGAAACTCTGACAGAAGGATTTGCCGAATATGGTTCATCCGGTTTTCTATCGGCATAGTTTACAATGATCTGGCCGTTCTTGAATTCTGTAGTTTGCGGAGCGATCCTATCTCCTATAAAAACAGCGTTTATACCCTTAAAACCATCCTTTGAGCCCAGAGCGGCGGCAAGATAATAGAAAACACCTGTTCCCCCGCCATCTTGCGTCAGAAGAAAAGCAATATCCGGCAGGCCATCGCCGTTGAAATCACCCCGTACCTCATCACCAAAGATATCAGTACTGACAATCGAATCAGAACCAGGCGCGGCCGGATTCTCGGCTGAACCATTAACCAACGTTATAGATTGGTCTTCTATCATATAGGTGGCATATTTGTAATCTCCCGCGTTTGGCACACAAATGCCGCCGACGTCACCAAATGGCAGATGAGAACCTGGCTCAGGTGCACAATGATAGCCGACCTGACAAGTAGGCGCGTTGGTCATATTACCGCCACAATGCTTACCTGATGATGTGGTTTCGGTGCTACTCGTCTGGATTTTTTTAGTGAAAAAGGTATATCCTAATCCGGCGATTACTATTACCACTAAAATAATAATTGTTTTTTTCATATTACGAAGTAATTTTTTTATTTAGTTATTTGTTGAAAGAAGTAATCTTATATACTTTGCCCGCCTTATCGTATGTAATCCACTCGCCGACCTGCTTGCCTTTTTTGAAATGGCCGGAACGCATTTTAATACCATCTTTTCGAAACCATTCCCAGTAACCATCAGGTATTCTATTGACAGTTTTGCCTTTAGCCCAAATGCCGCCGTTTTTATGGTAAACAATATGTCTTTTTGTTGAGGTTGTTTTTTCGGGCATAGTACTTCTTAGTATATTAAAATCGTATTATATCAAAATTGCCAAAATAAAAAAGTGCGAGGTCGTCGCACTCTGGTTTTTGGATTCCTAACCAAGTTTGTCTCTATATTCCTGTAATTGTCTCGCCCATTGCCTAAACAATTTTGGCTGGACCGATTCAATAACAAAGTAGTCATAGCCAGGGCTTGTCTTGGGCTAGGAATAAAGGGTGAGACATTAGAATCCGCGAGTTTAGAAGCAGATCCATTGTGTTCATACAATTCCTTAAATAGGGTTGCAACTGATCTTATTCCGTTTAAATCGATATCACTCCAATGTATGACCGGATATGAATCAATAGTCATTTCTTTAAGTAACGGGTGTGCATCCGGAAAATAATTTGCAATTGCAATAGTAAGTTTATTGATGGTAGAACGATATACGGCCCCGCCCATACAATTACCCGAAATTTTAGGAATGACAACAATACCCCTTTCTCTTTCACTGACAGAAAGCATTAGATATAGAGTAAGTTGATGATCTACGCCATCTGGATAGAAATCAAATTCAAAGGATGGTTCAAATGAAAATTGCCATTTTCTGGGAGTAAATTGCTGTTTTTCAGCCTGTGGCATATATCCCTCCCGGTCATTAAAGTAACTAAAAGAAGAGTAGCAGTACCTTTGCTAATCGTCAACTATTTCAAAAATCTTTTGTCTGGAAGAAAATCCTGAAATCATTCTTATCTTAGAGGGAGTTATTCTAAAATATTCGGCCAATACCTTAACAATCGCCATATTAGCCATACCATTTACCGGTAGCTCCTTAACTGAAACAATAAAATTATCCTCGTCAATCTTCTCGACTCTTTCTTCCCTAGCCGATGGCTTAGCCTTAACCAGTATTTTCATACGTTTAATTTAATCACAAAAAAGTTTTAACATCCATCCCGGAGTAAAAAAATAACCACCATAAAATCAGCTTGCACTGAGTTTATTGAAGCGGTTATTTTTTGTGTATTCTAAGAATTTGGGGGTTATACCTTTTTGGCGTAATCAACCATTCCAGTAATATCAAGGGCTATCGCAGGTTCATTTCCAACAGTCCATGCATCATGTCCCGGCGGTATTACACCGATATCTCCCGGCCCGTATTCATTTTCCGTGCCGTCATCCATTACCACATGCAATCTTCCAGACAAGTGATAATTGGTATGCGGTGCTTGGCAACTTTCCGTTTTCACAAGCGGCTTAACACATTCTGACCATTTCCAGCCAGGTTCAAATGTTGCCAGTCCAAATGTGACTCCTTCAAGTTTTACAAGTTCAACTTTCCCTTTTGAAAAGTTGCGTGTTTCTTCAGGATTATTTATACTTTTTTTCTGTATCTTTACCATATATCTACACCTCCTTTCATTTAACTAATAAAATTTATTTGCCTGGATGAACATCCATCATCGGAGCGGGCTGTATCATACTAACTCTGTTCCCTTCTGTATCAAAAAAGGATATATACAAACCGACTCCTGGTATATCATCTGGTTCGCCTGGCGCGAAGCTTCCGCCAATCACCTTGCCGCCCGTTTCTGCTACTTTCTTCATCGCCTCTCTGATATTATCAACCGCAATGACCACCGAAGGGTATTGTATGTCTTTCGTCTTCTTGAAAAAACCGCCGTTGATCCTACCCGGTTCTTTTGGGAAATGATTTTCAGCCAACTCTGTCGTGGTCATGACCACATAACTGCCCATTTCCGGACCAAGTATCTGCGGTTGCCAGCCGAAAGTTTTGGCATAAAAATCGACCATACGTTGGCGATCCTCGTACGGCATCTCAAAGTGAACTACGGGATTCATTTTGTTCATATTTATCAGTTTTAAAAAGAGAACTTGCTGGCGAATTTGCCGACCAGAGGTAATTCTCTTTCGCGACCATTAATTACGTTGATAATTCCGATGATGGCCAGGATGGCAATAGCAAGATTGATAATATTGTAGAGAAACCAAAAAGGCGGAAACACACTGCCAATAATCCAGATCGCTATATCGATTACGAAAAGAACCAGGCCCTGCTTAATATGAAATTTAGCAAAGGCATCTTGTCCGTACATAAAATAGGAAAGAATAACTAGTGGGCCGATATATGCTATTAATGCCATCGGGTTGATCTTGTGTTTTGTATCCATAATATAAGTATAATACTAATAATATAAACATCAAGCCGATTATCAAATTTTGCTCCCCGGCTGGACGTATTTAGAACTCTTAACTGGAGAAAGATAAAGCGGGAAGTGAAAGAAGTAAGGTTAGAACTAAGATTTGCCGTTCAGGTACTTGCTGGCGACGCTCAATGCAAATGAGGGCAGTATAATAAAAACGGTTGCAAATATAAGCTTCATTAATAGCGTGTGCAAACCCGAGCTGTTTGCATCTCCCCCATCAGGCAATGTCAAAACTACTAAAATTCCTATAATACCGAAGGCGATTGATGAACAGATAAATATTTTTGTAGCTATTTTTTGCATAAATTCATTATATCAATTAATACGCCGTTGGCAAATAAAAGACGAGGATTAACGGGAATTTTATGTGGAAATTTGCTAAACTAATATTATGAACAAAATAGGAATGGTTCAACTGGTTCACCACGAGTTTGCCGGCGGCACGGTACATAAAATTCCGGCTGATTTACGGGAAGCCCTTATTTCGTCTTCAGGAGCCCGCGCAGCCTGGGAGGATATTACGCCAATCGCACGCAATGAATGGATATGCTGGGTTGTATCCGCCAAGAAAGCGAAGACAAGAATCCACCGGATCAAGAGGACGCGTACAGAGCTTAGAGACGGAATGCGCCGACCTTGCTGCTGGGCCGGTTGTATTCATCGATAAAAGTATACTACAGTCCTGTAATCTCTTTTAATCGATGACGCGTCCTTGGACCATAATAACCGCTTACTGGCTTAACGCCGTATTTCTTTTGGAAAATTTTGACAGCTTGTACGGTGGCAGGACCAATATTCACATTCCAGATTTGAGGTCTTATGCTAATCTATAATCTACTACCTTATCTCAAAAGATTTCTGGTTAATCTTCTCTAGCAGCTCCAAAGTTGCTTTTACAGAAGGGTTGCTTGTGTTCATAAGGATTAGCCTCTTATCGTATTTTTTTAATAACGGACTTAAAAACTCATCACCCCATGAAGGCGAAAAAGTAATGACTCCTTCAAAATTCAATTCAAGATTTTCGTTTTCACCCAAACCGGTCAGTTGAGTTTGAAATGCCGCAAAAGCTTCGCGGCCGTTTTGCCGAGAGATAAGGGTTGTCCCGAATTTTTTTAATTCTATTTTCATGTGTTTAAAAAGTTATCAAAGCCAGACAGCCACGAAACGGTTCCGGCGACAACTTCAAATTAAGAGTATCGCTGTCTTTTGCCAATGTCAGTTCCGCATTTCCGGATTGAAACAACAAACCGATTGAATTTTCCGCAACGATTTTGCGAACGAATTTAAGACCGTTGCCGCGACTTTCCGGCGATCGACCCGATAATATCTCGGTAAAAGCCACCCGCAACGCTTCTTCGTCCGTATTCAATTCCGGTTTTACTCGTTTCAACGTTGTCAGCACTCCCAACCCTCTGTCCGCCAATACGATATTTCTCTTGTGAATGTCATAGGCAAAAAATATCCCGGGAGTATCCGGCCAATTCCCAAGGTTGTGGTCAAACGAATTATTACCAATCTCTCCTGCCACAGCCACTATTAACGGGAAAATAGAAGCCAACTCTTTTACACTACCCAGAAGGTCCTGCATTTGAGTTAACTTGGTCTGGAATATGGCACTGTTGGAACAATAGAATTTTGAAGATATTTCCCTACCTCTCAATACCCAATCCTTAGCTATGCCGAATAAATCGTTCAAAAAAATCTCTATCTGTGACCTATAATACTTACGATGACCACCTTCCGATTTAACCGAGCTTAACTTACCGCTTTGGTCCCAACGTCGTAACGTATCCATAGAAACACCGAGTAATCTTGCGGCTTCACTAATTGATATTAACTCTTCTTCGTGCATATTAACCCAATAGTAGCAGATAACAAAAATCTATGCAAATCCATAAAAAATCTATGCAAAACTTCAAAATAGACTGATTATTAAGGTATTTGAATACAATAAAAAAGACCTTAGAAAAACGAAAAGCACCCAAGAAGGTTTTGACGCCCTCTTGAGCCGAAATCGGCAACCTGGCTCCGGGGATTATTGGCTGTACGAAGATGTATTATAGAACAAAAGCTACTTGAGAAGCACTGACTAATGGAGCTTGCTTAAGCTCATTGAGGCTTCTTGGCCTTGCGTTGCCTCCAGTCTTCGCTTGCGAGCATTGCCTTAAAGAGTAGATCAAAAACCCTACACCGATGAACCGATACCGAG
>JBGQJN010000003.1:0-49108 GCA_041499075.1 Minisyncoccia bacterium
AAAACAAAGGTGCATATTTTAATTCCCTACTTACGATAGCCGATGGAGGCGGTTAAAACGGCAACAATCGGCAACTAACGGCAACATTTTGAGCAAAAAGACGAAAATATGACTTACACCAACTCACACTAACTAACACTAAATAACACCAAAAATGAAAAAGATAAACCCAACAAAACCCGGTAAAACCCAACAAAATAGGCAAAAAATAGCAATATTCAAAGAATTTTATGACTGGGGCGGTGTAAGTTGGAGTTGTGGGCAACCGAGCTTAGCTTGTCGATCGAATTAGTATAGGGTGTCATTGAAAGGTCTCTTAACAAAAATTAACCAAAATTAAAATGAAAATACTATGGAACATGCATTAATTTACTGCCGAGTCTCGACTGAAGAACAAGCCGAGGACGGCCATCATTCCCTCGCGACCCAGCTCAAGCTCTGTAAACGAGCGATAGAGGAAAGTAATAAGTTCAAGCTGGCCAATGACGGAGTCTTTGAAGACCCGGGACGATCGGCTACGAACATGAATAGGCCGGGGCTCCAAGATATGCTTCTTCGGGTCCAAGACGACAAAGCCATTCGTGCCGTCTTTGTTCAAGACACCGACCGAATGGCCAGAAATGCTCTTGATCACATGCAGATAAAAGCCCTGCTTAAAAAGCATGACGCCGAACTGATATCAGTTTCCCAGCCGGGCATATCCGACTCGCCAGAAGGAAACTTCATGGACTTAGTTATTGCCGGAGTGAACCAACTCCAATCGCAGATCACCTCGAGGAAAACTTTGAAAAGCCTTGAGCAGAAATTCTGGGACGGATGGTGGCCGACCGGCGTTGCCTCCGGATATCTGAATGCTGGCGATCCGAGCGATGAGAAAAAGAGAATAATTACTGTAGATGAGGAGCGTGCGCCACTTATTCAGGAAGCATTTAACATGTATGTGACCGGAGATTATTCTGTCTACGAAGTCCGTGACGCTTTGTATAAGAAAGGATTCAGAACTCACGCTGGCAAACGGCTCGCACACAGCAAGATGATCGAGATACTCAAAAATCAGTTTTACTACGGCGAAATGCGCTGGCGAGGATTGGTAGGAGTGGGAAAACACAAACCGCTTATCACCAAAGAAATATGGGAACGTACCCAGCTGGTCATGGCCGAACACAACCGTTATGCCTGCCGTCGTCAAAAGTTTAATTTCATACTGCGAGGTCTGACCTACTGCGCTATCTGCGGACAAAGATATACCGCCGAACATCACCCGAAGAAAAACAAATCCTATTATCACTGCAACCGATCCGGTGATCAGATCAAATGCTCAGACAAATACGTGGAAGTCTGGGATTTGGAACAGCAGATCGCTGACCTTTTCAAACTAATTGAATTTACTCCGACATTCGTTGGACGAATGGTCGCCAAGATAGAAAAAATATACAGCGGTCGCAAAGAAGTCATAAACAAAGATAAGAAAGGGCTGAATACGCAAAAGATGATACTTGAAAAGAAGCGCGATACGGCCGAGGAGAAATTATTCGGTGGATTGATTTCAGATGATGACTTCACCCGAATTAAAGTAAAGATAAAAGAACAGGTCGAAGGAATACAAGACGAATTATATGCTCAAGACAAGAAACTCAACATGCGGATCGATGAACTTCAAGACATCCTGCTTTTTGTAAGAAACGCGTACGAGGCCTACAACAAAGCTCCGGACGAAATGAAGCGACTATTCCTTGGCCTCTACTGGGAACGGTTTGAGGTAACGGATAAGAAGGTGGTGACGGTCATACCAAGCCCGATTATAAGAGCCTTGATGCAAGCCGAGGGACTGATCTTCACCGATAAATACAAAGAATGCCAGAAACCACGAATCGTGACGGACATGGCGGTGGAATTCACTCCGGTGATCGCTGGTAAATCAAAATCATTAGTCGCCCCTAAAACACAAAAATCCCGACGTAATGCCGAGATTCCTGTGATGGTATCCAATGAACCTTCCGCGGTTATATTAGATACCGTCTGGGGTGGCCAGAGGGATTTGAACCCTCGATCCCTGCTGCCACAGAGCAGTGCTTTAACCGCTAAGCTATGGCCACCATTTATCTGATGGATAATAACACAAATTCCCCATTATCAAAAGGCCCCCGCCGCTGGCGGGGGCCTTTTGATAATTTATTTCGGGCTGACTTCTCTCCAAATAGGTATCGGTTTGCTAATGCCTATCGTCTTGCTTCTGGCACAAACATAGCCGTCTTTATCAGTCACGGTGTCTGTAACATTGTAAGTTGAGTCCGTAGAATAGCTATGCACCGGATTTTGCAACGTTGATACGCCGCCATCGCCGAAATTCCAGCTCCAAGCTTGCTGACCGCTGCCGCCTACATCATAGAATGTCGTCAGATCACTGAAATTAATCGGCTGTTTCGCCGCTGGATTATTAATCGGCGACCAGTTGAAATCAACCCTCGGGTAAGAATGTTTAGGCGTGCTCCAATTACCAGAGTTAGCCCAGTTAGAAAAATTAGTTGGAGAATCCCAAACTTTGACTCTGGCCTTCAAAGTAGCGTTAAACGGCAAACCGTTAACAAAATAAGAATTACCGGCGCCGGATAATTTACCGGAATCAAATATTGGCGAAGCAAACGAGCCGCTACTATCGTCAACTTGAATTTGAAATGCCTGTTGAGGGTTTTTTTGCTGGTCGGAATAAGTCCAGCCAACAGTCACCGCCGGTCCGGAAGCGCAATAGTCAGCTGGGGTTATAGTAACTGAACTGGCAACTGGCAGAGCGACCGTGACCGTATAGACGACCGACACTGTTTGCGGATTATTGCTGGCAATTGGATCAGACACGCTGATAGTACAGTTAAAAGTTCCGGCGCCGGAAAATGCATCCACGGAAACGTTAATGTTTGATGAACTGCCGTTGGCAGTAGTGCCTGAGGCTTGGGAAACATGGCACCAGGTTGAGCTTGATGGGTCGCTCGCAGCTGTCCAGTTCAAAGTTGTACCGACAACAGAGTCAGAAATTGTAATAATTTTTGGGTTGGGAACGGTACCGACAACACTTGAGAAAGATAAACTACCCGGAGAAAGAGATATGGCAGGAGGTGGAGTAAGACTAGTAATCGTAATGACTTGTCTGTCTTCAGCCGAGGAACTGCCGCGTTCTACTATAACCTTAGCGGTTGAAGTGGACGTATAAGTATGGGTGGCGGGAGGCTGGGGCGCGGATTGAGGATTGGTGTTTACACCATTGCATTTGTAGCCCACACCGGCTGTTTCCACACAAGAACCAGCAGCTGGTGTAGTAAGAGTACCGCACTGGCCGTTGGCATTATTGACATCCGTACCGCTATTGGTGCAATTCCACCAGAAGCTATAATTGATTGTACCTGTGGCGGCGCCCGTGACAGAAGCGCTTAAGGTGGTATTTAGCGGGTTGGGACCGGAAGATGGGCTGGCAGTAAGATCTACTGTTAAGGCCGGCGGTTTAACTCCAAAATAAGTAACGCTGTTGCCGTTTACTGATTTAGTTACGGGACTGGCTGAGGTTGCTATCCAACCAGGAGGCGTGATTACAGAAATGCTATAAGTGCCAGCAGTTATCGGGGATACTTCGTAATAGACTTGCCCGAGAGAACATTTATTGTCTGAAGTAGTGCCAGAACTGGGCCCGCTATAGTTTATAGAAAACCCGGATAATTGGACGTAGAAAGAACAGCCCACGGTACTGGCGCCGCTATCCAATATGTTTGGTTCGCCATTATCTTGGATACCGTTACCGTTAGTATCCTGCCAGATTACACCTTGTATAGCGCTAGGAATCACGGCAGGCGGCTTGGCAAAAAATGGATGACCGGCTTGTACACCAGGACCGACAAAAATGGAAACTGGGCTGGTAGCCGCACTAGGCACCCAGCCAGCAGGGACTTGCAGAGAAAAAGAATAAGTACCGGGTGCTAATACGGTTCTGGTGTCAAAATAGGGGTCGTGATTCTGGCCATTGGAGTATCTGGCTACGACTGAACCTGAAGTAGGTCCACTCCAGGCAATTTTAAACCCTGGAGCGACGTAATTGAGCGGTCCGCAATCAAAGCAGGTAGGGTCTGCAATAAACAATTCGCCATTATCCTGGATACCGTTGCCATTATCATCTTTGATTATTCTACCTATCAAATTACCGGGGGGAAGAAGGCCGGCGGGAGGTTTGATAAAAAATGAAGCTAAGCCGACACCACCGCCCGATATAGTAACGCTGACGGGATTGGTGTTAGTACTGGTCCAGCCAGTGGGTGGTAAAACACGTACCGTGTAGATGCCATCCGGCAGAATTGCCCCGCTATCATAGTAGCCATCAGTTCCGTTAATACAAAGATTAGCCGTGGTTGAACCGGATACCGGTCCGGACCAGGAGATAACGGCATTGGTTAAAGCATAACTATTGGTGCACAACGGGCCGGAAGGATCTATAATAAATGGCTCTACTCCGCTTTGTTGATCACCGCTCCCGTTAATATCATCCACAATATGACCTTGGATACTACCGGTACCTGCGGCGGAGACCATCGCCGATTTAAAAGAAACCAACGAAAATAGAACTAGAAATGATCCCAGTAAAAGTAGAAAATTTGAGTTTTTTAATTTCATAATTAATGCACTAAAGTAATTTAAATATTATCGTCACCGTCCTTGAAGAATTTTGTATATCACCGATTATTATACTGGCCCTTAGTTTAGTATTGGAATTTTCGGCAACTATTTGATATGGACTTACGGCCAGAGATGTAAAACTAGTGATTTTCCAGCCATTTTTGGACAAACTATCATCATAATAAGAGAGTAGCTCGCTAGGTGATCTGTCGGTTCTATACTGCACAACATCAGTTTTGCTCGGATCGGGCATGTTTGACTTAATGCTTGAGGAATCAATCACGTCACCCAGGATAAACTCTTTAGGAACTATTACCTTGGGTGTGCCGGATATAATATTAAGTAAGGGACTGCGAAAAAAAATTACGAAAGCCAAAATTATGGATATTGATATTATTATAAAATTAACCCTATAGTCCTTCTTCATATACTTATATTTTCGAGCTTTTTGGGTAGTTAGTAAAGGGTGATATCCACTGGCCGTATTATTAAATTTTTTCCGGTCTAGACTTAGAAACTTATCTGAAAAGACCTGGTTACTCCGCGATACGTTCCGATTGCCTTAATGGCCGGAGTACTACAGTCAGATTCCGTAAAGCCGGCATTAGTCAAACCATTAATATAGGCGGCGCCATTGGACATTACCGGCTGGGCAATAGAACCGGCGGCAGGTACGATTCTGTTTATGTAAAGACACCATTCCAGAACGCTTTCGGCGGCGTAAGCGGCGGCGGAAGAATTCTTGATTTCGGCTGAAGATTTTATCTTCGGAATAAAAATCGCCGACAAGGTCAGGCCGATAGCTAAAATCGCTCCGACAAGAATAACGGCAAATACCGAGATAATCCCGGATTGATCTTTTTTAATTTGGTGTTCGGCTGATTTCATTATTTTATAGTCAGTTCAATTGCTTAAAAATCTTTGGGAAAGTGTCGTCTGAAAATCAATCGCTGACTGCTGGCTGGTATTGCTACTTTTGACGCTGGCAAGTATGGTAATTCTCGGCTGCAAACCGTCATTACTGTTACTGCCGGAAATACAGAAGCGGAGTTTTGTGAATTGAACATTATTGGAAGTAATCTGCGCGTCCAGACCATTGACACTGCGGTGAACTGCGCCACCGGAAAGCGAGTAAACGATGCTGCCGTTGACGGGATGAACCATACTCAAGCTGGCGGCTGAGGAAGAAGGACAGTTTGTGTTTTGATTGCTTATATTACTGACCCTTATTTCTTTGACCATTGTTTCCAAAACGAAACTGGCATTCTCTTCTGTCACTTGGACATTAAAAGCGCGGCGCTGCAAATTGAGAGCAGTAACATAGAGTGATCCGACAATGGTCATAACAACCGCAAAAATTGATACTGCAACAAGAGATTCTACTAGCGTGAAGCCGCTTGCTTCGGTTCCGCTGTTTCTATTTTTAAAAATATACTTTTTCATTATTTAAACCAGTTGAAAAGATGCTCTTCCGCGCTAAGACTTTTAGGGACTCCTCTTTCATTCCAATTTACGTTGACGACTATTTTTTTTTCTACCGCAGAGATTGTTGAGACAGTCAGCGTACGCTGAAAGGGAGTGTTTCCACCGCTAGTGTAACTGTAAATACCGCTTGCTGAATCTTTGCCCAGGGTCGGATTGGAACCAAACGGCAAGAGTGGCTGGACCGAGCATCCTACCGGCTGGCCGGCGCCGTCACACTGAATTGAATTCCATTGAACACGGTATATGCCGTCGGGCAATGAAGCTCCCCAGGCATTGCTTAAAAACCAGTCTCTGTCACGTATGTTTCTAACTACCTCAATGCCTTCTTGAGCCAAACCGCTGGCGATGAAATTATTGCTGATTGCAACGGCATCATTGATATTGATGACCAGTACATAAAAAACCGAGGTCAGGGCAATAGCCAAAATCAGGATAGCAATAAGAACTTCGACTAAGGTAAACCCCTGCTCTTTTTTTTTATGTCTTCTGATAGGCATATTTTATTTAAGGTCAACTTCTCCTGAATTAGACACTTGAACCGTAGAACAGGAGCCGCCGGAACAACTCGTCTGACCGACCAATTGTATGGTTATGAGCGCACTGGCCGGATTCGGCAAGGATTGGTTACTGATATATGTTTTGGGATCCGGCGGTTCAAAAAATATATCACCAAATGTTCCGGCTATTTCGAAATTCGCATTGCTTATTTTTTTTGCTTCGACAATATAATCAATCCCGGGCTGGTAATTTCTGGTAGCGACCGTGGAGCAAGAACCGGAGCCGGGCACGGCTTTAGCGTAGATTGAATAGTTGTTTTTGTCCACATAATCCACGCCATAACCACAGGTGATGTTGCCCTGATAACGAGTGCCTGCAAGCGCCATTGATTGCGCCCGCCTGATGTCAGAAATTATGATATTGGCCACCTGTATCCTGCCGACTTTGGTTCTATTTGAAGTGCTGAAATTAAAAAGCAAAACCGCCGATAAGGTGGCTATAATAAACATGACCAAGAGAAGCTCAATTAGGGAGAAACCTTTAGTACTGTTCAAGAGTAATCAAGTGACTGGGTAATTAAATAACTAATCAGCCCTACGGCAAATTACTTAATTACCTAATTACTCAATTATCTTTAATTCTATTCGTATTTCGCCTCAATCAAATCGCCGTTTTGGATTTTAACCATATTCAAATCAGTGCTCGGAACTGCTTTTTGGTTGAGATAAAAACTCCACTTCTTGGGAGCCATATTTACGGCACCGTCTATGGATTCAAGATTGACACTGCCATTTTTGGCGATTGAGTATTTGAGATCAAAACCGGCGCCCATTGAAGCCGAGTCAAGCGATTGAAGAATGGTCATGTCCTGTGAAACGTTGCCTTCAAAAGTTCTGGCTGTACCGTCTCCGAAATATATCACAAGCCGGGCTTTACCGGAAGTTACTATTGAGGAAGGGCTGGGCTTAGTTGAGCTGACAGTAGGACGAGGCACTACCGGCAATTTTAGATAAAAAAACGCGACACCCGCCAGAACTATCACCACTACCCAAAACCAATAATTTTTTAACATTTTTTCATCCATATTAATTCCGATTACTTCAAAATTCTAGGTACCAAAGTAAAAATATCGCTTAATTTGTTAATCAGAACGGCACCGACAAAGATATAAGCCGTAGCCGCAAAACCTATAAAGGTCCCGAGAGGTAATTTTGTTTTCAACCTAGCCCTGCCCGTAAGCAAGAGGGTCAGGCCAATTATCGCTCCGGAAGTAACCGCAATATACAATACGGCCAGACCTCCCCAGATTCCAAAAATTAATCCTATCAGACCAACCAGTTTGACATCACCAAAACCAATCCATTTGCCGTTAGAGATCTGCCACATTAAAAAGAAGGCCAGAAACAGCACGCCGGCACCTATAAAATTATCAATGTTTAAAGCGTCGAAATAAAAAGGTGAATTCGCGAGCCTTTGCCAAATTCCAAAGATCACCACACCTAAAAGCATCGCTACCAGCAATAAATCCGGAATTATCAAGCGCTGAAAAT
The DNA here is from genome assembly GCA_041499075.1 of Minisyncoccia bacterium. Lineage (GTDB taxonomy): Bacteria > Patescibacteriota > Minisyncoccia > 2-02-FULL-40-12 > IGHO2-01-FULL-4-A > JBGQJN01. The sequence goes on from JBGQJN010000003.1 coordinate 8,187, forward strand.
CAACAACGGCTAAGATCAACAGGCATTCTATGATAAACGTCAAAAAAATCGAGGTTGTCAGGCCATAACTTTCAAAGAAACTAGCAACAACCAAAAATGCCAGGCCGGAATACAGTTCCACCGCCGGATATAACCATGAAATAGGAGCATGGCAGTTGCGGCATTTAGCCCTAAGTATGAAAAAACTTATGACTGGAATAAGATCATATCCGGCGATCTGTTTATTACACTTCGGACACTTGGACCTACCATCCAGACTCCTTCCTTCCGGCAAACGGTAAATTACAACATTAACAAAACTGCCGATGACCAACCCCAATACGAAGACTAAAGTGTAAAATAGCAATAGTATTCCTGGCCAAACATTAACTATGGTTGACCCAAGTCAAAGAGGCAATTCTTAGGCGTACCATTGTTAGGACAGGTTTCAATACTGCCATCAGCCGTAGCGCCTGACCAACCGCCAGCTACTGAATTAATGTCGGCATCGTTGTGGAGAGCATTGATATTATTCTGTTCCAATTGTGACCAAATCTGCATATGGGTCGGCGCAAGCGCGGGACTCCAAGTGTAACCATAACAGTTGAGGCCCGATACAGCTGTTCCGTCGTAAGCGTCAGTACAGGTAGTCAGTAGCGGGTCGCGAGGAATGTTTATCAGGTAGCTTGGCTTAAGTGAATCCATTGAAGCGGCGCTGTTTCCGGCAAGATAATGGCCATTATCATCAAAGTAAAGTTCCATTGCCGAACGAACTTGATTAACGTCAGCAATACGTTTGGCATCCCTGGCTTTGGCTCTGGCAACGCCTAGTTGCAGCAGCAACAATGTCGCCAGAATTGATATGATGGCGATAACGACCAGTAACTCAATCAACGTGAAGCCGCGGGCGGATTTTACCTGGCGTTTGGCGTTAATTGCTCTGCCTCCACCGAACCCCGCCGAGAGAATGCCTGAGAAATTCAACACTTTACATAGCGACTAGAGACAAGCAATTAGCGACTAGCTACATACAACCAGGCGCTACGAGCCATCTGCTATGCGCTTATTAGATATTCTTACACTTATAATTATAAGCTTCTTGAAAATGCGAGCAAACATAGTTATGCACAACTCTGGAAATGATTTGCAAATTTTGACACGCCAAAGAGTTAGGAAGCTCCCACCAGACTGTATATCGGCAGTAATACCGCCGCTACCAGCACGCCCACGCCCAAACCAAGAAGCAAAATCAAGACCGGCTCTATAAGCGTGGAGAGGTTTTGGATCTCATTTTCCGACTCTGCCTTATAGAATTTAAATATATTTTCGAGCATAAAGTCGGTCCGGCCTGTTTTCTCACCGATAGCCAGCATCGAGGTGACCAGCGGCGGAAATTCTTTATATCTTTCAAAAACTTCCGAAACGGTACCGCCGCCCTGAATATTATCCCTGGCCTCAAGGATTATGTCCTTATAAATGACATTACCGACCACGTCCGAAGTAATTGTAAGCCCCTCCAATATCGGCACGCCGGATTTGATTAGCGTAGAAAGTGTTTCGGCAATCCTTGCCAGATAAAAGTTCCTGACCACTTTGCCGAATTGCGGAACTTGTATCTTAAAATTATCAAAATTCGATCTGCCATTGGGAGTTTTAACGTAGTAAAAAAGCCCGATACCGGCACCGATAACAACCAAAAGGATAAAAAGAATGTACTGGTTGACGAAGTTAGTTACGGCAATCAGGATTTTGGTGACAAATGGCAGGTCCTGAACCCCGGCATCTTTAATGATCGAAAGTAACTGTGGCAGAACAGTAGTCACCATAATGATCGTGACGACGATCAAGGCAAAGAGGACGAAAGCCGGATAGGCTAAAGCGCCTCTGATTTTGGAATCCAAATTCGAACTCCTCTCAAGATAGTCAGCCAGATAAGTCAGGGTAGCCTGTAGTTTGCCGGCCACTTCGCCGGCGCGCACCAGACTGACATAGAATTTGCCGAAAACCTTACTGTGCTCACTTAATGCGACGGATAGAGAAGCGCCACCCTCTATAGAAGCTGCGACGGCAGTGATGATACGGCGGAATGATTCTTTTTCTATTTGACGAATCATTGTGTGTAAACCCTCTATCAAGGGTACATCGGCATCAACAAGCGTCGCCATTTGACGGGTAAAAATTACCACATCTTTTTTAGATGGCCGGCTTAATGCCAGATTTAGATCTTCAACAAAAACACCCCGACGAATCTCTTCCAGACTTAAAACCACCAGATTCTTCTGATGTAAAACACTGACCGCCTGATCTTCGGAAGGAGCGTCTATCTTGCCCTCAACCAGCTCCCCCATTTGTGTTTTAGCCTGGTATAAAAACTCCATTAATCAATTATTTGATCAAAGTTCTAAATTCTGCCGGATTTAAAGAATAAAATTCAGCTTGTTCAACCGAAATTTCACCTCGGCGTACCAGGTCGGCAAGTGATCTATTGAGAGAAATCATGCCAAAATCCGAACCGGTGTCAATCGCCAGGTTCAATTGTTGGACCCTGTTTTCTCTTATCAAATTCCTGACGGCGGTATTGGCAATCATGACTTCCGTGGCCGGTATCAGCCCGCCCTTGATACGCGGAATGAGTCTCTGTGAAATCACGCCGGAAATCGTGCCGGCAAGCTGAGATATGATCTGCCTTTGTTGTTCCGGCGGAAAAACATCAATAATACGCTCGATCGATTGGGCAGCATTATTGGTGTGTAATGAAGCAAAAACCAGATGGCCGGTCTCGGCGGCAGTTACGGCGGTGCTTATTGTCTCGTAATCGCGTATCTCCCCGACCATAATTACATTGACGTTTTCACGGAAAGTGGAGCGCAGGGCGCGTTCAAAAGAAATAGTGTCAGAATAAACTTCACGCTGGTCAATAATGCTTTTATCCGGCGCAAATATGTACTCAATCGGGTCCTCAATGGTTACTATTTTTTCAGCGCGTTCATGATTGATGAGGTCAACTAAGGCAGCCATGGTCGTTGATTTGCCATGCCCATTGGGACCGACTATCAAAACAAAACCCTGTGATAATTTACTGAATATTTTGATTATTGGCGGCAGGTTAAGATCCTCCACCGTCCTGATCTCCTCCGGTATTAACCGAAAAGCTGCGGCAAAACTGCCTCTGGTCTGATAAACATTGACTCTGAAGCGCAGTTTATTGTTAAGTTCATAGGCAAAATCCAGCTCTTTTTCCATAAGAAACCTTTCTTTCGGTCCGTCATTTAGAAGCGACAAGACCAGGCCATTGAGATACTGGCTGTTCAAAACTTTATACTCGGTCAGCGGAATCAGGCGACTGTCAATACGTATAACCGGATAATAACCCGGCGATAAATGCAGGTCTGAACCGCCTTTTTGAGCGGTAACCAGTAATAGCTCATCAATTTGTTTTTTGGGGTTTTCCGAGCCGAATTGATGGCTTAGGGTTTTTTTCGGCGTCTGAACGGCCGCTTCCGGTGCAACCGGAAGCGGAGCCGGCGTATTCGGGATCGGCGGCGGCGGACTATTTTGCGCGGCCACAAGATTCTTCTTGATAAGATCGTTGATTTTAGATTGAGAATCAGACATTAGAGTTTAGAATTAATTTTCCTGCGTTTCTTCGGCTTCCTGGGCTACCTGTAGAAGCTCTTCAATTGAAGTAATCGCGTGCAACACCTTTATCATACCATCTTGAAACATAGTCAGCATCCCCTGCCGCCTGGCTTCTTCACGCAATTTTTCTTCAGAAATACCGGTTAAAATAATTTTTTCCAGTTCATCGGTCATGGCCAGTGTCTCAACTATGGCTATGCGGCCCTTGTAAGATTTACCGTTGCATTCCTTACAGCCGGGCCCGGCTTTGTAAATTTCAAAATTGTTTTTGGGTAAATCGCCCTTGGTTTCGACCGGCACTCTATCAAGCGCCTGCTTGATCATATGCTCTTCAGCAACATTGGCTTTGCTTTTCACCTTACAAATAGGACAAAGTTTGCGCAAGAGCCGCTGGGCGATAACCAGATTAAGTGTCGGCGCCAAAAGATATTTTTCAATGCCCATATCGATCAGACGCGGAATGGCACCGACCGTGTCGTTGGTATGCAGCGTTGAAAGCACGACGTGACCGGTCAAAGCGGCTTGTGTCGCCAGACCGGCGGTTTCACCGTCTCTGATCTCTCCGACCATTATTACATCCGGGTCTTGCCGCAAAATATGTCTCAAACCACTGGCAAAAGTATAACCGATTTCTTCGTGAATTTGGGATTGATTGACGCCATCAACGTAGTATTCAATCGGATCTTCAAGGGTGACGATATTAACCTCGTCGTCATTTATGCGCCTTAATATCGCGGCCAGAGTGGTTGACTTGCCGGAACCAGTCGGACCGGTGACTAAAACCTCACCGAACGGCTTAACAATATTTTCAAGAACTAATTGCAGTGAGCGACCTTCAAGACCCAGCTCTTCAAGCTTAATATCGCCAACCAGCGGATCAAGGATTCTCAAGACTACTTTTTCTCCATTTTTTGTCGGAAAAGTAGAAACACGGAAGTCTATCTGCCTTTCGGCAAGTTTGGTGGAGAACCTGCCGTCTTGGGCCAAACGAGTTTCATCTATTTTCAGATCGGAAAGAATTTTAATTCTGGTAACCAAAGCCGAAAGCAGATTCGCCGGTAAAGACAGAACGGTTTGCAGTAAGCCGTCTATGCGAAAACGTATGCGAATCCGGTCTGGGAAGGGCTCCATGTGGATATCGGAGGCCCGCGTTTCAACGGCATGCTTAACGACAATTGCCACGATCCGCGTCACCGGCGCTTCAGCCGTGATTTCTTCAAGTCCGCCGACTTTGTCGCTTATTTCAAGATTTTTCTGGTAGAGTTCATCGCCAAGCGATTCTAGGGCCTTGCCGACTTCAGTGCTTAAGGTACGAATACTGCGGCTAATATGGTCAAAATCTTTATAGCTGATGATGTATTTCTCCAGATTGAGCCCCTTGTCCGAGGCAATGAACTTGAGCGCTTCAAGCGCATCAATATTTTCGGGGTTGATCAGCCCAACCTTCAAAATTCCGTCGCCTCTGGCAAACGGTATTATCCTGTAAAAATTGATAATGTTGTCGGGTATATCTTTGGTTAACTCCCTGTCCAACTCAACACCACCCAAATCAACCACCGGCAACTGGTAGATTTCGGACTTGAGTTTGAGCAGATTAGCATCGCTGATGATACCGCGCGAAACTAAAACTTCGCCAAAATCTTTCTGGCCGGCCGATGCTTCCTGTTCAGTAGTGCTGACAATATCAGGGGTCAGAACCCCTTGTTTCATCAGCTCATCTACCAATAATTGTGGAGTTTGATATGCCAAAAGTAATTAAGTAATCAAGCAATTAGGCAATTTAACTGAAACTACGGTTTATTTACTCAATTACTAAATTACCTGCTTGCTCAATCGCTCCTAAAATGGTGCGAAAGGATCTGCGCGGCCAGTTGAGCCAGGCTGTACCGGAGATTCTCCGAAAATAGTCAGCGATTTGAATTTGAGCTGATCAAAAGGACTAAAATCCAGCTTTAAATCTTTAAATTTAGACAAATTATCGGAAGTTTGTATATTGCTCGGTGGCACTTCCACGATCCCGCTTTTAAGAACACTGGAATAATAGAAATAACCGGCGATCAAACCCAAAACGGCAATCGCTATCAATATTACCGGACTAGTCTCGTCTCTATTTGATGTTCTTGAAACCATAGCCATTATAAATTTTTATTTATTTAAGAAAATAAGCATTCATTTTAAGTGAGAGAAGCAATAACCCGCCGGTTCCGTTGGTTACTGTCTGAGCGGCCGTCATTTCATAGATATCATATAAGCGCAGACTTTGTTCAAGATAAGAAAGAAATGCCGTGAAAGCGACGTATTTTCCACTGAGACTGAGGTCAATATTGAGAACCTTATAGCCGGTCTCCGTACTGCTGTCAGGCCCTTGGGAAGTAGTCAGATCGGTCAATTGCAGGCCGGACTGGTTAGTGATCTGCTGAATACTTGAGAGCACCTGGTCGATTTGCTTATTGTTGGGCAGGAAAGTTTTTATTTTGGCTATGTCGCCCTGTCTTGAATCAGCTTGTTGGCTGAGCTTTCTGAAATTATTCATGTCGGCTGTCCTTTCTGATAATAGCGCCTGCCTGTCCTTGAGAGCGCTTCCGGCATTTTGAAGCTCGTCATATTGCGGCAAAACCAAAGCAAAAAACAGAAAGAATGCTAGGGCGAAGATAATTGCTGACATTAGAGATTTACTCATAATGGTAGCGGCTATTTGCCGGGAACTAAAAATCTGCTGTTATCTATCGTTAATTGCATGGTAAATTCAACCAAACCTGTCGGCTGGCTGCTTACTTTGTTAAGAATTATGTCGGTAACGGAATCAAGGGCATAGAAAGCAGCAATTTGTTTGGCAACAGTCGTATAGTTAGCGGCCAAACCTTTTATTGAAACTTTCCGGCCGAGAGAATCAGCATTAAATGTCACAATTTGAACTTGCGGCAGTATCAGATTTTGCAGTTTGGCCATGGCGGCAGACCAGATTAAATGGCCGTTAATGAGCGGATTTATCACCGCCAGCTGCTGACTGAGGTCAATCAACTGTGATTCTTTGGCTTTGTCCCGTGATTTTTCCAAATCCTGCAGTTGGCTGTCAACGCCGGCAATTGATGTCAAAACTCCCTGCTTATAAGCCATCAATCCGAAATAGAGCGCTACAATCAGCAGTAAAAATACAAAGGCAAAAACCAGAGATCTATTTTGTCCCGGCACACTGATTTCTATTTTCTTACGGGTTTCCGGAAGAAGTTGTAACCCTCCTGCGTCTGCCATTTGAATCAGCCTAGCATAAGAACTGCAACATAAACTTGCCCATATTAATATTATAGACTAATGCCGAAAAATGTTATGCACACTGTCTCTCAAATCTCGCGCATTGCTAAACCTATAGAAACAGCAAAAGTTGAGCTAAGCTCGCCTTGAAGTTTGGAAAGTTCCTTGGGCAGGATCACTCTGGCCAAAGGGTTGCCTAAGGTCAAAGTTATGCCCAGTTTGGCGCCAAAATAATTAGCGAAATTGCTCATATTGGCCAGGCCGCCGACGAGTATCACCTTACCGATCTTGACCTTCTTGAGATCTTCGTAGTTGTGTATCGTCTTTTTGGTTTCAGAGGCCATCATATCAATCAGCGAACTCATAGCCTGTTGGATAACATTACTTTCTTCCTGCTTAAAACCGAAGCTGCGCTTGAGCTCTTCAGCGCGCCGCAGATTAACATTAAGCGAGCGGGCAATTGATTTAGTTATTTCAAAACCGCCGACCTCATAATTGTGGCTTACGCGTTCATAGCCGTTATCAACTATCAAAATGGAGGTGCTGCGGCCGCCAATGTTGACGATTGCCGCCGGACTGAGGTCATTGCCGATCAAAGAACGTATCAGAGCGGCGTTTTCTAGCTCCAGCGCCCGCAGATTGAGTCCGGCCGACTGCATTATTGCCTGGTAGCGGCGTGTTTCCTCGCGAGGTACGGCCACCAAGAATACTTCTACTGTCGGCGGCCTGGCGCCTTGAGAATTACCCATGGTCGGCTGGGAACTGGTTGATACATTAATTATTGACCAATCCAGAACAACTTCACTTAATGGCAAAGGTACATATTTGCGGGCTTCAAAGGGAATGGTTTTAGCGATATCTTTTTCTGAAAGATACGGCATTGTAATAATAGTGGAAAAGGTCGAAAAAGAGGGTATGGAAGCAGTGACGTCTCTGGCGTCTATCTTACTTCGCTTCAAAAGTTCTTTGATCCCCCAGGCCAAATCAACGTCTGATAACTGGGCGACCTTTGTCCTGGCGGCTTGACCGGCGACGTTAATCGCTTCGTCAACCGACTCAAGCTCAAAAAGACCGTAGTTCAAAAACTTGAACCGCCCGCCATCTTTGGCCATTTCTACGACCTTAATAGAAGCTGTGCCAATATCTATGCCAATTCTGGATTTAGATCTGAAACTAAAAAATGACATGTAGTAATTCGCTAAAAGCTACTGCTCTATTGCCATTATAACATTAACTTGTAATAGTTTGTACACAAATGAATGGCTGGTATCGTCAAATTTTAGATCTGGTCTTCCCGAGGCATTGTGTCGGTTGTGATATTTTGATGTCGGATGATTCCGAATCTCATATATGCCCGCACTGCCTCAAAGAAATTAGCTTCAGCAATCATTTCGCCTGCGCTTTTTGCATGGCACCGGTTGTCGGCGGCAAGACTTGTCCGTTTTGCATTCGCGAACATTTTCTGGACAGGCTTCTAGTAACGACAAGTTATGAGAATCCACTTGTTAAAAGGATGCTCAAAAATATGAAGTACCGGTTTGTGAAATCGCTGGCCGGAAGCACCGCCGAGCTAATGCTCAGATATTTGCTCAAAAGGCAGAAGGCTGGTCTTGAGCTGGTGCCGGAAACGACTTTGATCGTGCCCGTGCCGCTCACTCGCCGAAGACTCAACTGGCGGGGATTCAACCAGTCAGAAATTATCGCCCACGATCTGAGCCAGGGCTTGACCTGGCCTATAGCCAAGGACATTCTGATTCGCGTACGCAACGTGAAGCCCCAGGCCAGTATGCCTGATCGTGTCTCTCGTATAGAAAATATGAAAAAAGTTTTCTCTCTCAATCCAAATCCAAAACACACCAACCACGATCTAATAAAAGAAAAAAGTATTCTGCTGATAGACGACATTTCCACCACCGGCTCCACGCTTGATGATTGCGCCCGCGCCTTGAAATCAGCCGGCGCCAAAGAAGTAATTGCTTTTGTTTTCGCCAGAAACAACTAAAAAGGCCGCACGGCCTTTTTTTAGTCAAGAATTGTTTTGACGATTTTGTTCAGTTCCTCAAGATCGGCGAATTTGATGACGATGTCGCCGCCGCTGGCGCCGGACCTGATTATGACGGCTGCGCCAAGATTTTTGGAAAGATTATTCTGGAGGTCGTCAAAGCGCGGATTTGGTACGGCCGTAGGGGCACTAGCAGTGCCGGCCTTGTGAACGCGCGCCGCTTTCTCAACGTCACGCACAGCAAACTTGCCGGAGATGATTTGTTTGTAAACTTCCCTTAGTTTGGCTTCCTCTTTGAAAGCCAGCAGGGCGCGGGCGTGAGTACGGCTGATTTTACCCAAACGCAGTGACTCTTTGATGTCAGCCGGCAAGCTCAAGAGTCTGACGGCGTTGGCCACTGCCTCTCGGCTTTTACCGACTTTACCGGCAATATCCTGCTGGGTCAGTTTGAACTCTTTAGCCAGTCTACCGTAGGCTTCGGCCTCATCAATCGGATTGAGGTCTTCGCGCTGAAGATTCTCCACCAAGGCCACCTCAAGCTTCAGACGTTTTTCGTCAAAATTGTCTTTGACTATCACCGGCACATGCGCTAAGCCGGCCATTTTGGCTGCGCGCCATCGGCGCTCACCGGCTAATATCTCATACGCTACATCCATCCCACGGTCGGTTTCTTGTTCTATTTTTGTGACCAATAGCGGCTGAAGTATGCCGTATTTTTTAATAGAAGAGGAAAGTTCTTTCAAACCACCCTTATCAAACTCGCGCCTGGGCTGATCGGCGTTGGGCCTGATTTTGTTTATCTCAATGTAAAAAACATTGTCCTGCATTTTTGGCACAACTTTGTTGGCTTTCGCCGGTATCAGTGATTCAAGGCCTCGCCCGAGACCAAAAAACTTTTTCATAATCAAGGATTAAGTTTTAATATTTCTTCAGCCAGTTCCCTATATGCTTGCGCGCCTTTGGATTTTTCGTCAAATTGCAGAATCGTTTTGCCAAATCCTGGCGCTTCGGCCAGCGAGACCGAGCGTGGGATGATCGTCTCAAAGACATGGCCGGGAAAATTCTTTTTTACTTCAGTAACTATCTCATTGGCAAGCTTGTTCCTCTTATCATACATTGTAAGCAATACGCCGAGTATTTTCAATTGCGGGTTGAGTGAACCGCGCACCAAGTCAACGGTTTTAAACAACTGGGTCAGGCCCTCAAGAGCATAATACTCGCACTGGACCGGTATGATCACCTGCTCGGCGGCAACCAGGCCGTTGATGGTCAGAAGACCAAGAGAGGGCGGGCTGTCAATCAGGATATAGTCATAATTGGTGCGAATCTTGTCCAGTGTTTTTTTTAATCTGAACTCGCGCTCGCTCATGTCCACGAGTTCCACCGTGGCGCCGGCCAGGCTTGGAGCTGATGGCAAAACATCCAAGCCAAAAAGAGAAGTTTTCTGTATTATCGCCTCCGGCTCCTCATCGGCGACAAGCGTGTGATAAAGATTGATATGGTCGTCGGCCAAGTGCAGGCCGAGACCCGCCGTGGCATTAGCCTGCGGGTCCAGGTCAACCAGTAAAACATACTTGCCGAGCGCGGCAAGATAAGCGCCGAGGTTATTAGCCGTTGTCGTCTTGCCCACCCCACCCTTGGCGTTAATGATTCCGATGATGCGTGCCATTTGATTTAAGTTTATTCCCAATTCAGTTTTTTATCAATGATTTTAAAAATAAAAATACCGAGTTAGCCCTGAGATTCCGAAGTAGCTTGCCCTGAGAGAGCATAGCGATTCGAAGGGTTGCCTCGGTGTGTGAATATGTTTACTGGCCTACTAATCAGCTCTCAAAATCATAAATTTTCTATTTTTTCATCACTTGCAAGTATGGCGATGAGCCGGTCTATCTCCCTTGATAAAGAGCCCCGCATGTTAAGAAAAATCTGTCTAAGTTGTGAATTTGCCTGCTGCATGATATTCCTGGTGTTGAATGTCGTCGTTGTAAGAACCCTTTCTAATAACTTTTGGCGCGTAGGAATTAAAAGTAAATCCCATCTAAGAGAAACCCTGGCAGCAGTAGAACCATGGAAATTTGCCATAGAAAATTGATAACAATAATGGCAGGTCCAAAGACCACTACTTTCATTCTTGAACCAGCCCTTGCTTAGAGCAAAATCAGCAGTCTCTTTTTGGCCTTTACAAGACCTGGTTTGAGATAGACAACCGATCGCTAAAGGGTCATCACAGCTTACCGTACAGATCTCGCCACTGCCAATATTCAGTCCCATAAAACCTCCTTTTTGTTAAGTAACGGGGCTTTATTTTGCGCGAGTAATTAGACAGGTAGCCCAGTTTTTGCCTTCTTCAAGCAAAGTTAGATCTCGCCGGCTTTGACTGACAACCAGCCAGGAGTAGTAGATTTTTCTCAGAATTTCAGGACTTTTTTTGCATTTCTTTGAGTACCGCTCTTCCAAGTATTTATCAGCGGTCCGCCAGTATTTGGCAACAAGCTGAGGCGTATAGTCACCAGCAACAGTGAAAATCCTATGTTCACTATGCCGAGGTCCTTCGCGGTGGAGCCGGGAATCATAGTGACAAATCAACTTCTCTCTAAAATATAGAAAGAACAGCCAGAGTCCCTCTACATGGGAGTCGTCCCCACGAGTGTACGGTTCAAACACTGCACGATGGCCGTCATCAAAAATAACAATAACCTTGTTCCCGTCCACATCTACTTCGGTAACTTCCATATTTTTCTCCTTATCTATATTTTCAAGGTAATGAGATCATATAGCACGGATTTTATCACCGTGTCAAATCAACTCAAATATCAGAAAAAAATACCGACTGGTGTCGGCGTTTTGTAGGCTAGACTTTTAATTTTTTGGCCCTCTGGGATGTGCCATGATTTTCCTCCGTTATTTGTCAATGTTCTGGCTACAATGTAATACCAACCTGTGGTACTGTCAAGCAAGTGCTACCTCATAACCGCCTGGTTCAGTTTTTTATCAGGGACTTAAAAACAGAAAGACCCCGCACAGATGATGCGTCGTGCAACGCTCTCTGTGTCGGGGTCGGGGGGAATTAACCTCATCGGCTTACCACCCTGACGGCATAACCTTTGGGCGACGTTACGGTACAAACGATCACCGTAACTTGTCGCCCGCCTTGGATTGCTTGGGCCGTGAAAGCGACTTCTTCGCTATCGCAGCCGTAGACGTAATGGCCCAGCAAATGACGCTGGACATTTCTTACGTCCCTGAAGCCGCGAATCTCGATTGCCCGCTTTGCGGAGGATGTGTCCTGTAACCCAATGTTTACCATCCGGAGCAATCCGAGCAGGATTGCTCCGGAGACTACTATGAAACCCATGGACTTTTTCATGACTTTTTCCTCTCGTTTTCCTTCCTTTTTAGAGTACTACCTACATTATGTATTATACCAAATAACATGACAAAAGTCAAGTCATGGTCCGGCCCTGTATTTGTAGTTTATTTGCCGGAGATTTATAATAAAAGTGTGGCTTATAACCTAGGCGAATTTAACGTTAAAAGGCTTTGTATCCTCTTTGTTTTAGTTTTAGCTTTTTTGGGCGTATCTCTATCGGTATCGGTCAGATTTACTTTTTCCGCCACCTCTTCCACGACACCTACTATTTTTTTCACCGATCTCATCTCTGGCCCGAATGGCGGCGGAGAAAGCAGCAACGGAACTTATGTTACCATTTACGGTAATAATTTTGGGTTAAGTCCGACAGTTACGGTGGGCGGCGGACAAGCGTTGATCAAATCAGCCCCATCTTCATACCAGTGGTATCAGAAGATGACCATACAGCTCAATTCTGCCAGCCGAACCGGAAATATTATAATCACTAATGCAAACGGCTCAAGCAACGGCGTATCATTTACCATACGTAGCGGCAGTATCTATTGCGTGTCTACCGGCGGCAACGATGCTAATCCGGGGACTTTCTCCGGCGGCTGCTGGCGGACTATCCCGAAAGCTAGGCATTCTAGGATTGCGGGAGATATTGTCTATTTGGAAAACGGCGTCACGCAGACAACATTAGATGATTATGCCTCGGCAGTATGGCTGGGAGACAGCGGCAACGGCACATCTGCCAATCCGATTGCTTTTGTGGTTTACCCCGGAGCCAGTGTCACTATCGGTGCCAACAGTGGGACATTCAGCAATGCCCTCCGAGGCAACTCAATACACGGCAGTAATAACTATTTCGTTATCGCCGGTTTGAATCTAATTGGTCCTCGGGAAGCTATTGAACTTAGTCCAGTTCTGGACGGCTGGAGAATTGTCGGCAACAATATGACCTGTCCCAACGGCTCGGGCCAAGCCGCTTGCTTCCATGCTAATACGTCGACAAACGTGATGTTCTACGGAAATAACATCCATGACATCGGTAGCACGGCAGGCTTAATTGATAAGTACTATCACGCGGTGTATTTCACGACCAATGCCAATCACATCGATGTCGGCTGGAATACTATTGTCCCAAATCCTGTCGGCTCAACCACTTCTGGCGGCTGCCGGGCAATTCAATTTTATTCCACGGGCGGATCCGATCAATTCGATCTGCATGTTCATGATAATCTGATCCACGACGCGATCTGTGACGGTATTAATTTCGCCACCGTAAATGCCAATGCCGGAACGGTGGAAGCATACAACAATGTTGTCTATCACACAGGCACTGGGCCGGATCCCGGCGACGGGGCATCTAATTATTCTTGCGTTAATGTCGGCAGTTCTAGCCCCAAGACCGCGAATGTCGAGCTTTACAACAATAGTTTCTACGACTGCGGTTCCAGAGGAAACAGTAATTCCGGTGCTTTATCCATTTACACCGGCACCAGACTCCGCAACAATATCGTTCAGCAAAAAAGCGGAGAACCATATCTGACATCCCGCAACAGCGTGACTCCTTCAGGAAGTAATAATGAGTGGTTCGGATCAGGCAACGGACTGTCACAAACTACCGCTAACATAAACGCAGACCCGAGATTCGTAAGTATCGTTACACCGGACCTCCATTTGCAATCAGGCAGTCCTGCCATTAATAGCGGCATGGGTGGCCTTGTATCAAATGATAAAGACGGCATCCCCCGTCCCCAGGGCTCCGCTTATGACATCGGCGCTTATGAATACTTATCCGGCGTTATCTTTACTCCGACACCGACAGCTACTCCCACTCCTTCGACAAGCTCAGCACCTACGCCTACTCCGACACCAACAAAAACTCCGACTCCTTCGCCTACTACCTCGGGATCTCCGGCTCCGAGTTCGACAAACTCACCGCAAGCAACACCCTCGTCGACTCCGACATCTATCGCCATCCTTGGCGACAATAAAATCGAGTCAAAAACTGACTTCGATGACAGCAATTACATGAACGCTGTTAAGTTCACGATGCCCAATAATTCCGGCAGCGCACAATCAATATCAGTCTATGTGGCGAGCCCCGTCAGTAAGTCGCCGAATAATCAGTCTCAGGTTGCTATTTATTCCAACAATAACGGCACTCCGGGAACATTAATTGCTTCGAGTGTTTCCAAAACAATTACAGCCGACGGCTGGGCGACTGCGCCAATCAGCGCTTTACTTATGCCCAATACTACATATTGGTTAACCTACAACAGCAACGGCAATTCCAGCTCCGAGAATAACTGGAAACTTGGGCCGGGAAGTACAAAGCAATATGTTTGGAAGGCCACTAATTTCGGCACATGGCCATCAACCTTCGGCACTATCGGCGGCGGCAGTTCTTCGGTTGCCAGTATTTACTTGACTTATACTTTGCCGGTAGTTGTATCTACACCTACACCGGGGATCGCCGCGACACACATCAGCCCGCCCTCCATCCTCGACAAAATATTCGCATTCTTCTATAAGTTGTTTAGATAAAAACTTACTAACATCCGCTAGCTAACGGATTCCCGTATCTATTGAAAAATTAAATTCGATTGTTTCGCCAGACCTCACGGTTATATTTTTGGGCAAGTCCTTACTGCCGCCGATCCCTTGATTTGGAGTTTTAAGAACGTATGTCCCCGCCGGCACTTCAAAGCGGTACGTTCCATCGGATGCGAAATACATCCTTTTTACTTCTGTGGTTCCGTTGGCGGCATATAAAATTATCTCTCGTGATGTATACGCTGCAGGCGGCACGGGGCATGGCGAGTCTAGACGTTCCACCGGGCAGATCGGCCCTATACTTACGCTTCCTTTGATTGTGGCTATCGCAGTCGTATTGTTGTTCGTTGCGGTGGGACAAGGTGCAAATTCACAGTTTGGGCCCACCCTGCCGACGGCAGAACCGTCAGGGCATAGTTTTGCTTCAAGAGTACAGGCAGTATGTTCTACTGGTTTGTGCGTAAAATAATAAATTCCACCGGCCGTCGCGGCCATAGCACTTAAAACAATTAAAATAGTGATTGCTAAGTAAATTTTCCTGACCATATTTACCTCATCATCCCGCTTCTTAACCAAAAAATCAATACATTCGCACTGCTGTGCTCAGTACTTCCTCATTCCCATTCGGTCGCCTAAAACAAAAACCGAGGGGCTAGCTCGGCTAGAAAGATTCACTTTCGGATTCGATTTCGGGTAACATTATTTCCAGTGTCTCAAGGAAGTGTTTAGTATTTTCGCTATCAAGAGAGCGTAGTAGAACTTCCTCTTCAATATAAATCGGAGAGGAGAAACGCAAGGCGAGAGCAATGGCATCGCTTGGCCTGGAATCCACAATCAATTCCCTGCCACCCATTTCCAGATAAACATTCGCATAATATACATCGTCCTTCAATTCAGTGATTATTACCTTGCTAAGCATCCAGCCAATTTCAACCAGGACGTTTCTAAAAAGATCATGGGTTTGTGGCCTGGGTACTGCCGTATCCTGAACGGCAAAAAAAATAGCTTGTATGGCTTGGGCTTCAAGCGGACCGGTAAATATGGGAAATGCCGAATTAGCCGAATTAGTAGTTGGGTCTCTAGCGACTATCACATACCGATTGCCGAACGCGGTACTTATGATCACGACCGAGTTTTTCCTAACTTTCAATTCTCTCAACATATCCCCTCCTTGTTTTAAAAAAACTTATGGCTACTGCTAAAATAACTCCTGGCATACAGCCTGTCAATGCCAAGCCGCCCAAAAATCAAACAAAAACCCCGCACTAGACGAAACGCGAGGCTTGCCGTTGTGCGAGGTTATTACCTATTGATAGCTTACAAGACGAGGCTATGCTTTTTTCTTAGCCACCCGCTTTTGCTCTAGAATACTCTTCTTTACTTCCAGAATATCGCGTGCCCACTTAGCGGCACCGGCAAAATCAAAGTAGTTGTCAATCGCGGCGATAATCTCGTCATGTCCATTCGGAATTTTCGTTTCTTTGATCAGCTGTAACAGGTGATGAATCTCCGGACTGGACGGACTAGGATTACAGCGTCGAATTGACTGTATTATAGTTTCGTGGAAGGGTTTTAATGCCAACATATACCTTCTCCTTTTCTAGATTTTTAAGGTTATAATAACTCATATCATGCACCCCCTACCATGTCAAATCTACCGCCCAACAATTTTTACTTGTAGTGAACTGGCCGAACTACCAAACGGCTATTTCTTCCCCTCCTTAATCTGTTCCGCAATACTATTAGGCACTGGCTCATAGTGCGAGAATTCCATACTATAGTTCCCTCTGCCTTGAGTCAGCGAACGGATAGTCGTGGCATAGCCGAACATTTCCGAGAGCGGCACTTTGGCGTCAATGACTTTGAGATTAAGCGGCGAGCGATCAGTCATCTGTTCAATTTGTCCGCGGCGCGAGCTCAAATCACCGGTGATTTCACCGAGGAATTGTTCCGGTACAATGACTTCAACTTTCATAATCGGTTCAAGTAAAACCGGCTTGGCCCGCCTGACGGCTTCCTGCAAAGCCATCGCCGCCGCAATCTTGAAAGCGATTTCGGATGAGTCAACGTCGTGATAACTGCCGTCATATAGCGCCACTTTCAAATCCACCAGCGGAAAGCCGGCAATGACTCCTTTATCCAGACCTTCATGCACGCCCTTCTCAACGGCCGGTATGAACTCCTGCGGAATAACACCGCTTTTGATCTCGTCAATGAATTCAAAACCTTTGGCCCGCTCCTGCGGTTCCACGCGCAGCCAAACATGGCCGTACTGACCGCGGCCGCCGGATTGTTTGATGTATCTGCCTTCGGCCTGCGCCGTTTCACGGATGGTTTCTTTGTAGGCAACTTGCGGCCGGCCGACATTGGCGCCTACGCCGAATTCGCGTTTCATCCTTTCCACAATAATATCCAAATGTAATTCGCCCATGCCGGAAATTATTGTCTCGGCAGTCTCCTGGTCGGTTTTGATCCTAAAAGTCGGATCCTCATCTGATAACTTCTTGAGGGCAATGCCCATTTTTTCTTGGTCAGCTTTGGTCTTGGGTTCAATGCGCAGTGAAATGACAGGCTCCGGAAAAATGATTTTTTCCAAAATTATCGGCTGGGCCGGATCACAAAGCGTATCACCGGTTCGGGTGGCTTTGAGTCCGACAGTGGCAGCGATGCCGCCGGCGTAAACATCTTTTATCTCTTCCCTATCATTGGCCTTCATGCGCAGGATCCGTCCGATACGCTCCTGCTGGCCGGAAGTGCTGTTGAGAGCATAGGAACCAGCGCTCAAAATACCCGAGTAAACGCGGAAGAATGTCAGCTGGCCGACGTAAGGGTCGGTGGCAATCTTGAATGCCAGCGCGCAAAAGGGCGCATCATCGCGCAATTCTCTGACGATATCGCCACCGGTCTTGGGATCAATGCCGTGTACCGGCGGCCGGTCAACCGGCGAGGGCAAGTAGTCCACCACACCGTCAAGCACGAATTGCACGCCTTTATTTTTTAAGGCTGAACCGGCGAAGACCGGCACGATTTTGTTTTCAATTACCGCCTGGCGCAGGATCTTCATCAAACGCTCAACGGAAATATCCTTGCCTTCCAGATACTCGGCCATCGCCTGGTCATCGTGTTCAACTATTTTTTCAACAAGCTCCGCTCTGGTTTCCTCGGCCCGCTTTTTGAGATCATCACTTGGAATCGGCGCTTCAACTACTTTCTCGCCATTGCCGCCTTCAAAAACGTAATATTTCATTTCAAGCAGATTAACTACCCCCTGGAAGCCGTCCTCCTCGCCATCGGGCAACTGCATTTTTACGGCATGCGGTGTCAGGCGTTCAAGGATTGATTGGTAAGATCGTTCAAAAGAGGCGCCTGTGCGGTCAAGCTTATTGATAAAACAAATTCTGGGCACGCCGTATTCGTCGGCATAACGCCAGTTGGTCTCGGATTGCGGCTCCACGCCGGCCACGCCGTCAAAAACCACCACTGCGCCGTCAAGCACGCGCAGGGAACGTTTGACCTCAACCGTAAAATCAATATGTCCGGGAGTGTCAATGATATTGATGCGGTGTTCGGTCTCGGGACTTTTCGTCAGACCGACCTTGAACCAATAAGCCGTAACGGCGGCGGCGGTAATGGTGATGCCCCGCTCGCGCTCCTGTTCCATCCAATCCATGACCGTCTCGCCCTCGTGCACCTCGCCGATCTTGTGCGAAATGCCAGTGTAAAACAAAATACGCTCACTGACCGTGGTTTTGCCGGCATCAATGTGAGCGATGATTCCTATATTACGAATTTTTTCTATTGGAAAGTCTGGCATATGGTTTTTGGTGCTGTGGATATCTGGGTTTGACAGCGCCTATACCTACTTGCTAAGCTTGAGGTGAACTAGGAATGTTTAGGCAAAACAGCCTCACGGTTCCCGGGTTCACCGATCTTTTTTCTATGTTCAATCTGACCTGTCAGGTCTCGGGAGGTTTTGGACCCCCCCTCGGCCCGCAAAGTTCCCTAGGTGAAAATGCGGGCCATTTTTTTTATTTGAAAAAACGAAGTCGAAGTATCCTGTAGGTATTCCAGCGAGCGGATTGCTTGGTTGATTTTTGATATAATTTTTCTTCATCAAAAATCAAATCCGCGAGATGAAATAGCGGAGCCGCCGCTGGAGCGGCGGAGCGTACCTACAGGATACTTCGATGAAGTCTATTACCAAGCAAAATGCGCAAAGGCCTTATTCGCTTCCGCCATCTTGTGCGTATCCATCTTTTTCTTAATCGCGATGCCAGTATTGTTATAGGCGTTAATAATTTCGGCGGCAAGCTTCTCCTGCATGGGCTTACCCTTGCCTGATCTGGCGGCATCAATAATCCATCGGAAGGCCAGAGCCATTTTACGCTCGCTTTTAACTTCGTAGGGCACCTGATAATTGGCACCACCGATCCTGCGGCTCTTGAGTTCCAGTTGCGGGCCGGCGTTATTCATCGCCACATCAAACACCTCCAGAGCTGGTTTGCCGATTGATTTCTCCGCTTTTTCAAGTGCACCATAAACTATTTTCTCGGCGACTGTTTTCTTGCCGCGTTCCATTACTTTGTTAATTAACTTAGCCACCAAAAGTGACGAGTATTTGTAGTCCGGCTCAACTATTATTTTTTTCTTTAGTTTTTTCCGCATGTAATCACTACTCTTAGCTGTTTTTACTTGGGCTTCTTCACGCCGTACTTGCTCCTGCCTCTGTTTCTTTTGTCTACTCCGGATGCATCCAGTCGGCCCCTGATAATATGATACTGCACACCCGGCAAATCTTTGACTCTGCCGCCGCGCAGTGTGACTACCGAATGCTCCTGCAGATTATGGCCAACCCCGGGGATGTAAGCCGTAACTTCCATGCCGTTGGTCAGTCTGACACGGGCAAATTTACGCAAAGCGGAATTGGGCTTCTTGGGTGTCATTGTGCCGACTTTGATGGCTACCCCGCGCTTGAATGGCGCCGGATAGTAAACCGGATGGTTCTTTTTACTGTTAAAACCAAAAGCCAGAGCTAGCGAGCCGCTTTTCCTTTTAGACTTTTTCCGGGGATTTTTTAGTAGCTGGTTAAATGTGGGCATATTATTAGATAAAAAGAGGCACTGGACGCGCCTATCCAACTATAACTTTAAATAACAAATTAATCAAGGGAAAGATCAGCGGAAAGATGAATATTATAAAAACGAAAAAAATAAATAGACTGTGGCGGAGTAGGAAAAACTTAAAAGAATTGAAACGGCTGGGTAAAAACGTGAACAACAGCCAATGGCCGTCAAGCGGCGGGATAGGCATGAGATTGAAAATCGCCAGAACCAAATTGAGTATGACTATGAATTGCAACAGCTGCGGCAAAGCGGTTGCCGCCAAAGAAGCCGGCAGAAACCTAAGCAGTAGGCCGAACAATATCGCAATTGTCATATTCACTGCCGGACCGGCGAGCGCGACTTTGGCCGGACCGTATTTTTTATCGTTCAGATTATTGGGGTTATAAGGCACCGGCTTGGCGTAACCGAAGACAAAACCTCCCAGCCAGTACGTGAGCAAAGGCAAAATAACCGAACCGAACCAGTCCAGATGTTTGAACGGATTAAGGGTGATCCTGCCCATATCCCTGGCCGTAGTATCGCCCATGCTATCGGCGACTATGCCATGAGAAACCTCGTGCAGAACGACCGAAAACAGAACCACCAACATATTGAATATGATAACTAAAAATCCCATTCTACTTGCTAATCTATCATTTTTTTGTTAAAGTGTAAATACTATGACACGATGTCCCCGCTGCGGGAAAAAACCGATGATGGCTAACAAGCGCAAGCTTTTGCGTGGTCATTACAATCCTGTTAACCGCTATCGCAAATATCCCAATCTGCAATGGGCTATGGTTGACGGCAAACGAATGAGAATGTGCACATCGTGCATTAAAACTTTAAGTAAAGCTTAATCAGTCTGTGAAAAGTCTATGAAATGCCCTCAACAGGGCGGGCTGGAGTATGATGGCAGTACGCGTCCATGGGGTGGATGTAGACCGGGTTCGACTCCCGGCAGCCCGACTGACGAACGAAGGTGATTGAGGAGTGAAGATGACGAAATACTTAGCATAGAAATGCGAATGTAGAAAGTACTGAGGTCACCAGACCGAATGTGCCCGACAAGTAAACTTTATGGACAAAGAAAAAATGACGCCGGTTGAACGGATACCGGTAAAAATAAAAGATACCATAGTCGCAGAAGCTGCAGAGAGCTTTTTGAACGGCTCGAGTCCGCTTGATGCCGGACTTACACCTAAAATGTTAGGAGATGCAGTTACCAAAGAGGAGTTGGAGAGATTTGATTTTTTGTTCAAAAAAGATAAAAATAGGGAACCAATGACCCGAGATGAAGACAACGAGATGGTTGATATAGCTACCAAGGTCACGACAATTGTTCAAGGTATAGTTGAAAAGATTAACCCCGGGCTTAGAAAAAAATTAAAATTATTCTAAAATAATGCCAAAAAACTTGGAGAAAACCACAATAAAAAGAGGGCTTAGCGATGCACTATTGAAACGAAATCGAGGGCTTGTTAATCCTGAAAAGACTGGGCCGGCTCCGGTTATTGAATTTGATTCAGCCAAAAAAGAAAGAAGAGATAAACTAGAAAGTGAGATTAGAGAGTTTAAGCGTAATAAACTAGAGAACTTAAAAAGTAAAACACCAGATGATCTTATAGAAATCGCCTTATTAGAGGGAGGACTGACTGACGAGGAGATCGATTCAATACCAAACTTAGATATAAAATCAAAAATAAGGCTCAAGCTTATTATGTTGCTTCACGATGAAATATCAGGTCTTCAAGGTTTAAGTTGGCGACTCGAGAAAGAGAAAAGAGAACTCAAGGAAGAATTAGAAAAAATCCGCCAAACAAAAGAGCCTGATTCAAAGTAGCTTTGCTACTTCATCAAGCTCATCAGCGATACCTTCGATCAGATCGTATTTCTTGGCTTCTTTGGCAGTGACCCAGGCGTGATCAGTCAGGTCCTTGCCCAGTTTTACCTTGCCTCTCTTGTAATGCGCCCAATAAGACAGTGTCACTACCGGGTAACCGTCCGGCCTGACAAAAACCAAATCGCAAAGGTATTGCGGTTTTTTCATCTCCAGATTGGCTTCCTCGCGCACTTCTTTGGCCAGAACCCAATTGACAACATTGTACCATTGCGGGAAGCCGGCCGTTTTAGGCAGATGATTGTATTCGTGCAGAACCAGTTTGCCGCCAGGCACCGTCCACTTTTCAGGAAACGCCTTTTCCCAAGGCGCGCGTTTGACGATCAAAAATTTGCCGTCTTTTACGATGATTGCCGTCGCTACCACAAAATGTAATCTGGGATCCAGGGTTTTGTCGGTCATAAGCCTAAAACCTCCGCTACTTGGTTGATAAGGGCAACTGCGATCGGAGCGGGCAGTAAGCTGTGCGATGACGCTCCGGTATCGTCGTTTGTTATCCAAGGTTCTTCCGTCACTTTAACACCGCCGCTTAATTTATCAAGCTCATAATTATAGGCCGGGGTAATTTCGTAATCGTCGACGCTATTCTTGGCTAATGCTACCGGAATGGAATTGCGCAGGAAAACCTGGGGTACACCCTCCAGGCCGAGAAGCGTTCGCATCACCTCGCCGTCACCTTCAATCCTGTTTCGTATCGCTTCTATGCCCAGGTCATCTCCCTCTTTTGAAACCATTCTCTGGCGGTCACACTTGGGATTATCACAGATAAGATAAAATTTAGATAATTTTTCATCATAGCCAACTTCTTTTGTCCTCAAAAGTTTGAGATTCCTCGGCGTCCGGCATTGCGGGCAGATAACCCGATATTTCATGCGCTCATCGATCACCGATTCAGGCACATCAATAAAAACAAAAAAATCCGGATCGTCACGATAGCCCATTAGCGATCTGAAATATAGAGAATAAGAAACCTGGTCCATATTTCTGGGAAAACCGTCAACAAAGATGGCTTTGCGGCCGGCTTTATCAATTTCTCTTTCAGTCAGAGCCAGGATAATTTCAGTCGGCAGAAGTGTTTGGGTGTCGCGTCCCAGAATGACATCTAAGGCTTTATCAATTGAGATGAAACCACGGTATCTTTTTTTTAGAAAATCAACCAGTTCGTCTTTTTTCGAATTATCTGCCAGACTCTCGTGAGCACTGCGCACAACGTCACCAACCGAGATATGCGCCACCTTGTCGGTACCCAAAGCTTCAATGAAAAGTTTGACATATGTGCCTTTGCCGGAATTCTTGGGTCCCAGAAGAATACCCATAAAAACATTTTCCCTGAGATACTTACGCAGTTTTTTTATCGCCTGGCCCGCTTTGAGCTGGAAATACTCCTGGCGTTCCTTGGGATCTTCAAGTAAAAAAGCCCTGCTGCCGGTTTTAGTTTTATAGATGGGAAAATTTATTCCTTTCATAATATCACTCCTTTTATAATATCAATTAACAATACGAGGTTAAGCAAAAAATAAAACCGGGAACTCTGGTCTGGAAAAACGAGTCACCGGCGGCCGCAAATCGGCGGTAAAAATAGGAAAAAGAACAAAATAAGGAACAAGTTGTATTATAACAAACGCCGTTTAACTCAACAACTTGAAATGTTGATAATTTATCGTTAACGATTACGTTCGGATGGGCTTCTTTTTTGTCTGCGATTTACTCTTTTTTTACTTATAAAAGATCTCACACCTCCATTGACAATGTGATCTGGGCTTAGTTGCTGGACACGCTTGCTATTTGGTTTGGGTCTTTTGCCAGATCCTCGGCCGTCATTCACAAAGAATCTTTCTGCGCCCATATCCTCAATCCTCCTTATTATTTGACGCTATTCAATATTAGAAAAAAATCTTTTGGATGTCAACTTTTTCAAAAATATGACAATCAAGACGTAAGCCGCAACAACCATATACCATTTGAACTCAATACTAATCGCCGCCCAGCTGGGTTTGGCCAGGATCTTAATGACGCCGAGTTCAAAACCCGTTAAAAGCCAGGCAAAGTAGCCAACTAGATGGCCGAGAACCGGCAGGATCATACCGGCTATACCGCTTACAAAACCCAGAAGCATGGCGAAGGGAATAGTCGGCAAAACAATAATATTGGCCGGCAGTGACGTAACGGACAAACTCTTGAAATAGTAGAGTAAGAGCGGAAGTACAAAGATTTGCGCTGAAGCTGTCATGATAAGCGTCTCGCGCAGATTGAAGTAATCCGGTAGTTTGAAAAAGTATTTTTCGATTATCGGACTGACATAGATTAAGCCCAGCGTCGCCGCAAATGAAAGTTGAAAACCGACGTCATAGCGCAGAATTGTCGGGTTGAGCAAAACCATTAATGCTCCGGCGAGAACTATGGCGTTGCGCGGACTACTCAACCTGCCTTCCCGATTAGCAAGAAGAACCAGAGCGCCCATGATAGCCGCCCGTACGACCGATGCCTGCGCACCGGTCATGATCGTAAACAAGACAATGCCGGCAATTGAGAACCAGAACGCCAGTGGCCGCCGCATAAACAAAAGAAAGAACCAGGAAATGATACCGGCAATTATGGTGATATTGTAGCCCGAGACCGCAATAATATGGCTGGTGCTGGTACGTGCAAAATCCTGTTTGATATTATCAGGAAGCTGGGACCGACTGCCAAGCAAAATACCATCCACAAAGGCCGCATTCGGTTGCATAATACTGCGGCCGACCGATCTTTCAAAAGAATTTTTGAACACAAAAATTTCACGAAAAACTGCCAGCTTCCATTTTTCATAGAAAGGCAGGTCTATTTGAGTCGTGATGATATTGGGATAGCTGACAGTCGTAAATATGCTGTCTTTGGCAAGATACGTCCGGTAATCAAAATCACTGAAATTTTGAGGCAGTTGTACTTCGCCGGTGATCGCAAGCTTATCGCCATATTGGTATTCAGGAAAAAGTTGGGTAGTGATCAGGGTTCTTTCATTAACATCAATGGACTGCTGACCGGCTATCAGCTTCAAGGCACGGAAAACCAAATTCTGCTTACTGCCGCTTACAACCGGCTCATCGTCAATGTAGCCATTGAGCGTGACTTTGATCGGATGTTTGTGCTTTGGGTCTATGACCTGTGCCTGGGCTTCGGCGAATTTTTGCAGATTGTGCTGGCGCGAGTTTACATAATTGAATCTGACCACTCCCAAAACGAAAAAGAGTGTCAGAAACGCCGCCAGACCGATCTTCACATTCAAAAGCCGCGAGCCGCGGCGGTAAAATATGGCAATCAAAACGGCGCAGACTAAAGCGGTAGATTCAACTGCAAGATTTGGTATATTGAAAAACGAACCCGCGAAAACCCCGGCAATGAAGGCAAGTAATATGAAAAAAAATATTTGGGATTTATGCATTGTCGCTCGCCATTGCCAATTTAGTTCCGGCTCCGCCCTAGTACCTTCTAGGGACGTTGCGCTCATTCCAGCGATTCGCTACACTATTTTGAAATTGTGTCTTCGCTCGCAGTGAGGAATCATTATACTGCTTGCGACCTAGCAAGACCCAATTTCAGAATCCCCAGAAAATACTAGGACCTACGCCCGATCAAACTAAATTAGCAATGGTTCGCTTTAGCGTTTAATCTAGCAAATTATTTTAAAACTTCCATTCTTTGACCAAATTCAAAAACCTGTCCATCGGCTACTGGTTTATATCCATGCTTGATAATTGCCGAAGCTACTGCCGATTCATCTACCTCTTCACAATGCTCTAAGCCCTGGGCTAAATATAGATACTTACCCGCTTCAGTTTTAACAAAATACCGCTTTCCGCCTATGTCGTCCAGAACAGCCATGACTTGTATTTTCAAGTCCGGTGTTGGCTCAAATTTATTAAGTTGTTTCTCCAAAATACTCATTTTAAATTATTTTAATTTTATCTTTCCATGCCGGGTCTTGAAGTAGTCGATTAATAAGACTTCGATAATCGCCTTTATCTTCAAAATATTCGTGTGATTCAGCTATGGAACGCGGAACGTTAATACTGTCTACATCATCAAGATTAAGGCCTTTAATATGTGCTTCAATATAGCCCATATTATTGACAGAGCGACCAATGGCATTTTCCATTTTCATATAGCTATTATTCATGGCCTTTATCAAATTAGCATGCTCGGGCGCAATTTGTCTTGTCCTGGCATAGTTTGCCCAATCAAGAGTATCTATTCCAAGGTTATGTAATTTTTCCCCGGCTAGTGCATTTTGTCCACTCATTGAATCACCTTCGCAAAAAACAGCTTCGGTTGTCGGTTTTAGTTTGAGAAAAATACTTCCGTACATATCTGCTCCGCCCTCTTTTTCGTCTATGCCGTTTTCACTCGCATAGGTGCCATAAATTGTGGGGACTTCAGGATCATAAACACCTAGTGCTTCTTCAACGGTCTTTCTGTAATTAAAATAAAAATTGCCGCCACGGCCCTCTGCCCGCTCCATTTCTCTTAGCTCCTCTTCATTGAGAGCAAAAATATCTTTGAAACCTCCTTGCGTTAAAACCGTTTCTAATTTGTCGGCAGTTATATTTACACACAAGAAGTTAGTATTTTCAGCAAGAGTTTTTTCACTATTAAGTGAATC
The DNA here is from genome assembly GCA_041499075.1 of Minisyncoccia bacterium. Classification (GTDB taxonomy): domain Bacteria; phylum Patescibacteriota; class Minisyncoccia; order 2-02-FULL-40-12; family IGHO2-01-FULL-4-A; genus JBGQJN01. The sequence continues at coordinate 34,611 of JBGQJN010000003.1, forward strand.
CGTTACCTCCTCCTTAGTTTTTTTAACTATGCATTTTTCGGCATCAGCCCTTGGAATTAGATCGGAACCCAGAACGAATAATGCGTCGGTTTTTGATTCCGTGTCTGATACCCATTTGCCGAATCCAATGTTGTCGAGCATGGCCTGTTTTTCTTCCCACTCAAGTCTGTTGAAACGAGTATTTCTTTCTTCCATGAATTGTTCATCTTTGAGTTGCTCCTTGGTAGGTATAGTAATGCCATGCCAATCACCAGTTTCCAAAAGAGATTTATCAATTTGTATTCGCAACTGATCTCTAACTTTATACTCTACCTCTTTTCCCTTGTCATGAAGTACGGCATGTAGATCGTTACGGTCAGCTGTCTCTGGAGTGAACCCGAGAGAGGAAAGGGAAACATCTACACCAAGTTCGGTAAGTTTTGGTTGAATCTCAGCTATACTCTTTTCCATAATAGGAGCAAGCGCATCGTAGATAACAATTCTTTCCGCCTTCTGAAACGCGTAGGCATCAATAACCCCCTTGATCGTTTCCAGTTCATAAAACGCCTGCAAAGAATTCCTGGTATTTTCAAAACTTCGCGCTAAAACCTCGCGACGGCTTTCCGGTGCTTCAGCCAAAATTCTCTCTTCGTCCTCTTTAGTTAAAGCAAATTTTGTAAATATTTCTCTTCCAAGATATTCGTTGAGTTCTCTTTTTTCTTTCTGCTCTTGAGTTTCTTGGGCTTCTACTTGTTCAGCAGGTACAACTTCCGGCTCGGGTGGTTTTTCTACTGGTGTTTCAGCAATTGGACTTTCGGGTATCGGTAGAATCTCTGCGGGAATAGATTCCGCCATTTCCTTAAAATGGATCACCTCCGGTTGGCTGGAACTTAAATTTTTGATTTTGTTTTTTGCCACTTGCACTAGAGCGGCAATCTTTTCTTTTGTGGTTCTAACACGTTCCGAAAATCCGCCGGCTGTAAAAATTGATTCGGCTTTTTGTTTATCAAGGCCTACGATGCCGGGACTGATTCTACTTTTGTGTCAGCTTTTTCAAATACCTGGGCTTGTTCGGCGTCAACTTCAGCGTGAGCTTTATCTACCAGTTCTTTTAAACCGGCTTCATCATATTCTAAACTTTCCGGTTGGCTTTGGCCGGGTATTTCTTCTCTTACCTCTAAACTTTCCGCTTGTTTGGGACTTTCTATGCCGGTGGTCATGTGTGTTTAAGATGGCAGACTTTGACGTATTTCTTTTAGTCTTTCTTCTTTCAAAGCCTCCTGATAATCTGTAATAGCTTGGTATAGTTCTTTTTCAAGATTTCCCAGCTCAAGCCGGAATTGGGATAGTATGGCCTGCAATTCAGTTACTTTTTGTTGGATCTCCTGACTATTCATGATTTTATGGTATTCATTTGATATTTAAGTTCGTTACGTCAACGCTTCTAATTCTCTTAATACCGATTCAAAGGCGTTGATGGCGTAGAGGGCTTGCTGGTGGGTCAGGCGGAAGTTGACATCGTGGACGAGAAGATTGCGGAGTTTGTGGGCCTCCCAAAGATATTGAAGATTGATGAGCTGGTCCGGTTGGATTAGCATCAGCCGCTCGCCCATTGATTCGCCGAGGAAGCCGGCAGATTTTAACACATCATCCACAAATTTATCACCCTCAACTATGGCCAGTTTCCACTCGGCCTCGTTTATAGAATTAACATGCCTCTTGATCTCCTGCCAACGGTTATCATAAGCAGTTACGGCAACTTGGGGTGGAACCACTTCACCTTTTACCTCGGCAAGTTCCTCTTTAAGCGTACCGAGATTCCAGAGACGGCGCATTATCCATACAAATAGCGCAAGAAGGATTAGCGTCAAAATCAGAGAAATTGTTTTGATGTCCGTGATCAATCGGTGATAATTAAAATTTGTGAAGTATTGGAAAAAACCATCATATGCCCGGGCAAATTGTTTGTTTAAATTGGGGTTAAACAAAACCTTTGGATTTTTGCTATTGGTAAAAAATGGCGGCAGTGTTGGTACTGGCATAGTAATAAAGTCTGCTAGCTGTTCTCCAGAGCGTAGGCGACCTGCAAAATCTTGGCCTCACTGAAATGCTCGCCTATTATTTGAAAACCAACCGGCAAATTCTTACCATCTTTTTCAATCGTACCGCACGGAATTGAAATCGCAGGTAATCCGGCCAAATTGGCCTGTACTGTATAGATGTCTGCCAAATATGCCGACAGCGGATCGCCCAGTTCGCCAAGCCTAGGCGCAACAGAGGGCATCGTTGGGCCGACGATTACATCATATTTCTGAAAAATATTATGGAAGTCCTGTCTTATCTTGGCACGGACCTTTTGCGCCTTGAGATAATAGGCATCGTGATAGCCGGCCGAAAGTGCGTAAGTGCCGAGCATTATCCGGCGCTTAACCTCTTCGCCGAATCCCTCGGCGCGGGAGTCCAAGTAGACATCAAGAAGATTGCCAGCTTTCTTGTGCGTGGAATGGCCGTACTTGATGCCGTCATACCTGGCTAGGTTAGCCGAAATTTCCGAAGGCACAATGATATAGTAGACGGCAACGGCATATTCTGTCATGGGCAGACTGACTTCGTCAATATGCGCGCCGAGTGATTCAAGTTTGGCAATCGCTTTTTGAACGGCATTATTGACCTCGGGGTCAAGACCTTCAGAAAAAAACTCTTTGGGCATGGCAACTTTGAGACCGCTGATGGGCTTGCCGAGATTGGCCGTATAATCGGGCAACTCGCGCGCCGGCTCAACTGAAGTTGAATCCATCGGATCGTGTCCAGCTATGGTATTGAGCACTAGCGCCGCGTCTTCTACGGTTTTGGTAAGCGTTCCAATCTGGTCAAGACTTGAAGCCATAGCCATCAAGCCGTAGCGCGAAACTAAACCATAAGTTGGCTTGAGGCCGACAACGCCGCAAAATGAAGCCGGATTGCGGATTGAACCGCCGGTATCGGAACCCAGGGCATAAACGGCGAGGTCCGCCGCCACGGCGGCGGCCGAGCCGCCGGATGAACCGCCGGCGACACAAGTACTGTCATGCGGATTGAGCGTTGGACCAAATGCCGAGTTCTCCGTTGTAGAACCCATTGCGAATTCGTCTAGGTTAGTCTTGCCCAAAAATATTACCCCAGCGCGTTTGAGCTTGCTTACCACCGTGGCGTCATAAGGCGCGATGTAGTTATTCAAAATCTTAGAAGCTGCCGTACATTTCTCGCCTTCAATCAAAATATTATCTTTGATCGCACAGGGAATACCGGAAAGAGTATTTAGTATTTCGTATTTAGTATTTCGTATTTTTTTAGAATCAAAAACGGATAAATATGCGTTTAAATTAGGATTTTCTTTGCTAATCCGCTTGTGATATTCAGCCGTTATCTCTTCAACCGAAAACTCACCTTTCTTCAGGCCCTCATTGACAGATTTTATTGTAGTTGGTAAACTAGACAAGGCTACTTTATTAAGGGGGTTAAAAATGAGAAATCTGGCCTTCGTAATTTGGGCGACAATTTATCCCATAACTGTCTCTGCTGTTTCATACTTATTCTTCTTAGAAGGCTTTCAACATTCCCATGACGAGCGTGACTTCGAAGGTTTTGTGAATTTGGTAATTTGGGTTTGGATTGGCACATTGCTCTACGAAAAAAGAATAAAAGGTATTAAGGTGGATCCAGATCTTGAGACTTCTAATTCTCCGAATCCTGAAACACCGCCTTCACCTTAACAAAATTATCCTTGCTCTCCGGAGCCATTTCAACCAGTTTCACTGCATCAGCCGCCTGGTCTTCCAGCGGCTTTTTTGATGGCTCATCCTTGCGGAAAACATTCTCCAAACCCGCAATGTGCGCAATTGGTTCTACGCCATCCGTATTTACTTCTTTCAACTTATCAATATAACCCAAAATAGCCCCCAGCTCTGCGGCCATTTTTTCTTTATCATGCTCACCCAATCTAATCCTGGCCAACCCGGCAATATGCTCAACTTCTTTTTTACTAATTTCACTCATAATCTTAATATCAAAATAACATTTAATTTACATCTCTGGAAGTGTAACAATAATGCCTTTTGGGATTTCTGCGTTTCCCGCCAGCATGGTTTTGTCATAGATTGAGTGAAGCGAACATCTTGACAAATGGCGGGAAGAGCAAAAGATGAGCCAAGTCCGCTGGGACGAGGCGAAGTTCTCAAAAGGTAATATTGTGGAGCTACTTGAGTAGATCCAAAAACTCTTTTTCAGATATAATTTTAACCCCAAGTTTTTTGGCACGGTCGTACTTGCTACCCGGCTCCGTACCGGCAACAACATAACTCGTCTGGCTGGATACGGCCGACGAGACATCTCCCCCATTCTCGCGTACTATTTCTTCGCCTTTTTCACGCGACAAATCATCAAGTGTTCCCGTAAATACGAATGAGAGGCCTTTGAGTTTGCTTGATTTTTGAGCCGAATCTTGTTTCAAGATATGTAAACCGACTTTGTTAAATTTTTTAAGCAGTCCCTGATTGTAATCATTTCTGAACCAATCATATATGCTTTGAGCAACAATGCCGCCGATATCCTTGATTCTGCTAAGATCATCCACTGAAGTTTTCTCCAGCTTCTCAACAGTCCCAAATCTCCTGGCCAAATCCAAAGCCGTTTCAGAACCGACATGCGGAATACCTAGGGCATAAATGAATCGGTCGAGCGGAATTTTCTTGTGTGATTGGATTGAAGCAATAACATTGTCAGCAGATTTTTCTGCAAAACGCTCCAAATTCAATAAGTCTTCTTTTTTTAGGAGATATAAATCCGGGGCATTCTTGATCAGGCCGGAATCCATCAGCTGATCAATTATCTTGGGTCCGACACCATCTATATCCATCGCACCCTTGGATGCAAAATGATAGATGGCTTCGCGCTTGATTGCCGGGCAGTTTTTGTTGACACATTTGTAAGCCGCCTCGCCAGTTATACGCTTGACCGGTTCGCCACAAATCGGACATTTGGAGGGAAAATGAAAAATCCTCTCACGGCCAGTACGAAGTTCCTTTAGGACTTTTCTAATGTCGGGAATGACATCGCCGGCACGGCCGACAACAACGGTATCGCCAATCCTGACGTCCAAACGGCGGATCTCGTCTTCATTGTGAAGGGTAGCGCGACTGACAGTCGTGCCGCCGATTTCAACCGGTTCCAAGACAGCGATCGGAGTTAATGCACCCGTCCGGCCAACACTGACAATAACACCATTGAGTTTGGTGGTAGATTCTCGCGGTGAAAACTTGTAGGCAATCGCGGCACGGGGCGCTTTGCCGACAACACCGAGTTTCTGGAACATTTTATTGTCGTTGAGTATGACGACAATTCCGTCTATTTCATAATTTAAATTCTCGCGATGTTTTTCCCAATAATCCCGGAAGTCCTGCACTTCTTTCAGATCACGGCAAAATTTATTATGCGGATTAGTTTTGAACCCAAGCTTATGGAGTATTTTGTGCTCATCTTCATGCACTTTTTGTCCAAGATCGATCATGAGCGAGTAGGCAAAAGAGCTCATGTGCCGGCTGGCGGTGATGGCTGGATCAAGCTGGCGCACCGAACCGGCCGCGAGATTGCGCGGGTTGGCATAAGTCGCTCCGCCCTTCTTTTTTTGTTCCTTATTCACTTCTCTAAACTCATTTTTACCGATAAAAACTTCTCCCCTGACAATAAGTTCTTTCGGCAATTTGCCGTTTTCAATATTCAACGGTATGGCTTCAACAGTTTTGAGATTTTGAGTAACATTTTCGCCAATTGTGCCGTCGCCGCGGGTAGCACCGATTTTCAAAATTGAATTTTCGTAGATAAGCTCGATTGCCAAGCCGTCTATTTTTAACTCACAATAAAATCCGCCCTCAACGGCACGCGGGTCAATACGCTTCAAGCGCTCGATCCACTCCGCCATATCTTCCTGGTTGAAGGCGTCGTTGAATGAAAGCATCCTGGCGGGATGAGTAAATTTTTCAAACTGCTTGAGCGGCTTGCCGGCCACGCGCTGGGTCGGTGAGTCAGGCGTCACCAAATCGGGAAATTGCTGTTCAAGATCAAAAAGCTCTTTTTTCAAAGAGTCCTCAACCGATTCCTCTATGATGGGCTTGTCCAAAACCAGCCGATGATAGCGGTATTTAGTTACGAGTGTTTTAAGCTTGTCTATCCTGGTCTTAGCCGCTTGTTTGGAAGTCTCTTTCATAGCCCAAATTTAGCAAAATTCAGCTTAAAAAACAATAACAAAACCGAGTTGCCTCGGCTGATTCAGTTTTCTGCTTTTTTTAATTATCCTCTGTTTTTGGTTTTCTTTTACTCCAGATGTAGATGTACAGAATATCAAGAACGGCAAAAGTGTTAACTAAAAAGAGTACGACGAACCAGGTCTTATCTTCACGCTTTGCCGCCTTCCAAAGCGCCCAGCCCTTCCAGGGTAAGGTCCACAAAGCCAAGACCACAAAAATCCATTGATCGCCGAAATTTACTGGTATCATTTTCTAAATACTTCAGGGTAACTCAATATTATCACAGAGCCTAGGGTACAGACAAGAGTGAATAGCCAGAGCGCCAAAACCTCCAAGAAAAGTCTGTCCTCGCGTATTTCGACTTCTCGCAGTGACCGGCCGGCGAGAACAAAGCCTGGATTTTGCCCGTTGTAGTGGACAACGACTACCGCGCTTCTGACACCGGCTCTTGGCTGCCAAGTAAAACGATCTTGGCCATATTTTTTAGTAAAAGCAAAAACACCGACCGGTAGTGTGGGCATATGGCCGTAAAGCCAGGCTGATGCCGCAATCGGCTGACCCTGGTCGTTAAAAATAACCATGTAAGGATAAGTGCTGGTTGAAAGGTCGATCAAACCTTTGGGCAGTATTAAATTAGGCTCGGCACCGTTGGTCAAAGCCAGGGCCGCATCCTCCGCCATTTGAATTTGCGGATCGTTGGCTGACTGTCTGATGTCCTGCTGAACGGCAAGATAAACTAAGGCCGAAAGTCCGGTGATTGCGATCGCAATCGGTATCCAATATTTCAGGATTTCTAATATTTTTTTCGGCATATTAATCATTTAAGCATATTTATTTTTCTTTTGCCATATTCTCTGCTAAAGTTTCAAACTACAGCGGACCTTTTTTCTGGAAAAACTGGAGGGTGGCTAGTATTTTTTGCAGGACAGAGAAGGCTTTATTTTCATCAAACTGCTGGACTCCAGGATCATAGTTGGCGATGTTGCCGGTATGCACGGTCAGGACATCTTCGTAACAATAGCCCTGGTAGAGAGTACGGTAGATTCTCGAGTTGTAGATATTGCCGGCCGCCGGCTCCTGCATTGTGCCGGTGTGGAATTCCACGCCGTTGACGGTTTGTGTCTGTGTCAGGTTTTGGGAAGAATTGCCTGGATTAGAAAAACATTTAGTGACGGAATTGGCATCGTTGCCGGAACTGATGGTGACGTAAGCCTCGCCAAAGTTACTTTTTGGTGTCGCAAAGGCATCCTGCGGGAAAGAAATCTTGACTCGAGGCGTACCGATGAAGCCGCCATTAGCGGAATCACCGCGGTTGACATCAAAATCTCTGGGGTACTTCAGAGTGTAACCAGTGGTCATATCGGTAGTTTGCGAATAGTTGCCGTCCTGCCAGATTTTCCATTGGCTCTCATCGGAATAGCCACTAGTAGCGACTGGGCTTGGGCTGGAGCTTGGTTTTACTGATAATACCGCAACACGGCTAGAAAAATAAACCAAAAAACCAAGCAATATCAAAATAACAATTGCTAGAATTGCATTAGTTTTACTCATAAATTAAGAGGTTGTTAAAAATTAAACGGCGGATACCTATCAACTAAACCCAGAGCAAAGGCGTTGACTCTAACCTGCCATCTCAATACATTGGCGACGAACTTGTGCATGTTTTCCGGATATTTGCCGGTGAACAAAACCACGAATTGAGCAATGACCCCGACAACTAGAGAAGCGATAGCCAAAGCATACAAAATTATTATATGCGGTATTAGGATTATCAGCTTGGGGATCATGAACAAAAGCGTCGCTAAAGCCAACTTCCTGGACGACCTTTCCGGCCTGACTATTGTTAGATGGACCGGACTAGGAGTGTCTCCCAAAACATTATCAAAATTTTGATCAGTCATACTTTTTAGTATACTACCCTTTCCAATTAATGCAAACTTAAAAAAAACACGCCCCATACGATGATTTGTGTGGGGCGCCAGTTAGACGCGTATCTGGGAAGCACGGCGGTGGCGAAATCGCCTAGCGCCAGAGAAAAAGTGTTTTGTGTGGAGGTAGTTGACGGCGTGGCCGGACAAAGACCCAGCGTTCGTTTCCATAATAAGTATAGCGAGAGTTCCAGAAACGACTATAGAGTGCGGGACCAAGATCGCCATGTTCCTCTACGAAGATAATTTGATTGCCGTGTAAATCAGGGATGGCTATCATAGCAACAAATAGGCTCTCGCCTTTGGGCTGATCCCTATACTGTAAACGCAGTTGAAGAGCAACTTCGATCGGGCAAATCTGCAAGCCCAGTTTGGTGGCACGTTCGTAGATTTGCTTACCGGCTGCTTCTTTTTTGAAGCCAAGTTCAGCCACGGAGATGTTGACAAGGTCAATCTCTGTCCCCCGACTCATAGTCCTAGAGAGGTCCATGAAGGGGTTTATGACGAGTATATCAGAAATGTAATCGCTTACTTGGAAACCATCAGCTTTCAAAGCTCGACGAAAGTCGTCGCCGCTAATGAGCCCTGTTCCGAGCTTGATAGTTTTCCAGGCTGGCGGCATCACCAGTCGTGAGCTACAATAGGCAGCCAGTCCTATAACGGCCAGAACTATAGAAAAGATACCCTTCATTAACAGCGAATTTCTCTTTCCCATTTCTCACCTCTCCTTGATATTCGTAAAGAACTTTAACTACTGACAACGATACCATTTACTGTAATGGTTTGTCAATAAAATTAACACCATCGCATAATTACAAGTGACTAAGAGATCTTTCGGTAGCGGTTGACGGCGAGCGGCACAAAGACGACAAGGATACCAACAATCCAAGCCAGAGAATACCAGATGTTATTGCCCACAGGCGTACCAAGCGCCAAAGCCCGGACGACATTGACGGTATAGCTGATCGGATTGTGTTCGGCAAAGGCGCGGACTACACCGCTCATGCTTTCAATCGGCACAAAAATGGAACTGGCAAAAGCTAAAGGAAAAACCCAGATGAAACCGGCGCTTTGCGCGGCCTCAACATTTTTAAGACTTAGTCCAATGGTGGCCGAGATCCAGGAAAAAGCAAAACCGAAGACTGTGGTCAGTAATATTGCCAAAAAGAAATGTCCGAAACCATGATCTATACGGAAACCGATGAAATAGCCAACTACAGTCATAAGTATGACAACGAACAGATTACGGATCATTTCGGTAATCGTCCGGCCGGCGAGCACCGCTGAGCGCGCCATGGGCAGAGAACGGAAACGGTCAATCATGCCTTTGGAAATATCATCCGCCAGGCTGACGCCGGTCATCATCGCACCGAACAAAATAGTTTGGACAAGTATGCCGGGTAAAAGATAATTGATGTAGTTGCCGCTGCCGGTTTTGATGGCACCACCGAAGACATATGCAAAAAGCAGGACGAACATAACCGGCTGTATGAAAGAAAATATGATCAAGCGCGGCAAACGGCGGTAGAAGGTAAGATTGCGCTTGATCATGACCAGGATATCGGAAATTGTGTGTGATAAATTATTGGACATATTGTTTGGGTTATTGATTAGCCGACGTGCCATGGCCGGTCAGTTTCATGAAAACATCATCCAGTGACGGATGGCGCAAGATGACATCGGAAAGTTCCATCTGGGCACTATCCAAACGGCGCACGACTTCAACCAGGATTGAAGCTCCGCCGCTGACAGGCATGGTGATGACGCCGGTACTCGGATCGGTATGCGGCTGATCATCTCCGAATTCGCTGATCATCTCCGCCACCACTATGGCATCATGATGATTGGTCAGATGAAGTTCTAAAACTTCACCGCCGATTTGGCGTTTCAGTTCAGCTGGCGTGCCTTGAGCGATTATACGGCCGTTATCAATTACGAAAATATGGCGCGCTAAACGATCGGCTTCCTCAAGGTATTGAGTGGTCAAAAGCACAGTCGTACCGTCTTCAACCAGATCACGAATAACATTCCAGAGTGCGAAACGGCTACGCGGGTCAAGGCCGGTTGTCGGTTCATCCAAAAACAAAATCTTCGGCCGGATAATGAGACTGGCCGCTAAATCCAGACGGCGGCGCATACCGCCGGAATAGGTTTTGGCCGGGCGGTCAGCGGCATCTTCCAGTTCAAATTGTTTTAAAAGTTCTACGGCACGTGATTTAGCTTCGCTAGCAGGAAGATGATAGAGACGACCGACCATTTCCAAATTTTCACGGCCACTCAACACTTCATCAATAGCCGCGTTTTGGCCGGCTAGACCGATAACCGAGCGCAGTGACTGGGCATCGTTAATCACGTCAAAACCGGCGACTGTTGCTTTGCCGTTAGTCTGACGTAAAAGAGTAGTTAGAATTCTGACCAGTGTCGTCTTGCCGGCACCGTTAGGACCAAGCAGGGCCGTGACACTGCCACGTTTGACATCAAGACTGACATCGTCTAAAGCGATGACTTTACCGTAATGCTTGGATAAGTTTTCGACAGAAATTATATCGTCGCCGGGCTCCTGCACTTCGTGATCTAAAACTATATCCATGATATCGTGAACTTGCCAGCCGACATCGGTCAACGCCTGTAATATCTGCTGGTTAGACATGCCTTCCCGATGGGCATCTTTGATGTATTGAATTAGTTGTTGGTTTGCCATGAGAATTCTTAAGATTTCTTATTAACTCTAGTATAACACATATTATAAAATAATACAGGAGAAAGCCGCCTAGTCCCCGATTATTCTCCCGTCATCAAGCTTAATAATTTTTTCGGCCATCTTGGCGTACTGCTCTTCGTGGGTAACCATTATAATCGTTTGCCCGGCACGATGAAGCTCCTGAAAAATGGCTAAGACGATATCGGAAGATTCATTATCCAGATTGGCAGTAGGTTCATCGGCAAATAGTATTTTGGGTTGATGAGCAATGGCACGAGCGATACTTACTCTTTGCTGTTCGCCGCCGGATAAATGACTGGGAATACTATCAACACAATGTTCAAGCCTAACTTTTGACAGAGCCGCCATCGCCTTAGCATACGCCTGTTTTTTGCCGATATTTTGCATGAGTAGTGGTAGAGCAACATTTTCTATGGCTGTTAATTCTGGAAGAAGCGCATAATCCTGGAATACATAACCGCATTGAGTAAGGCGGAACTAGATTTTTTTGAAGAACTAATGAAAGATGATGTGGTTGCAACACGCCTTACAAGAAAAGAACTGCTAACCTGTTTTGATCTTGAGCAGAAGCTACGATTTATAGATGACATCTTCAAAAAGGCATTTGGTTTATAACTCAAAAAAACAAAAAAGCTGGCATTACGTCCAGTTTTTTCATTTGATGTTTCCGAGCGGTCTCAAAAATGAAAACCGCCCGTGAGAGCGCTGGACTCTTTTGGGCGGGTTAGACCAGGCTTTTAGGCAAATCTGCCTGAAATACCTTTTGCGGGTCGCCTATTTCTAGTAGCGATAGACTAAACCTGAAGGGCGAAGTAATGGATCGCGCCAGCCATTCAAGTAAATCACACATCATAACCACTTTTTCCTCTTCGACTCTGGAAAATTTCTCGATCTCTGGAATAACGACCCCGAAAAAGAACTCATCTACCCGATCGTGGCGAGATTTGATTGCCGGTTTTCTTAGCCAGTTAAGGCAAGTACTGGCCAGAGAATAATATACACCCCCGGCAGTTTCTTCCTCAAGATCCGTAACTTTTCGTTTTAGACTATCAAGAAGTTCTTGTCTTTCACGTAATCTTCTTGCCCCGACTTCACTCATGTTCTGTCTCCTTTTTAAAGAAGAACTACAGCAAATCTAATTTAGCAAAAATCCTTTTTGTTGGCAAGGCCAATCAAACCCCGCTGACGCGGGGTTTGATTGGGATTTGCTATCAGCAAGATAAGATAGAAATATGGGTGTTAGTGGGCTTGCTGATTACCACTATCTAAGTTCTTGGCAGAGACTTCAAGAACAACAGTAGAACCTACTTTGATTTCGTAGCTCGCAGTATCTTTTTTACCTGGCTCTCCCAGATCGGTAAAGACAAAGCTTATCGTCGCTCCCGGAACGCCGTTGTAGCCACCAATACCTGTCGCCGTATAGGTATTGAAACCATTAGCCGTACTCTTGGGTGGTGCCGGATTACCAGCCTTAGTACAGAGAACGGATATTAAGCTATCAAGGTGGAATCTTTGGGCCTTGCCGGTTTTGTCGTTCCAGTTAATCTCCAGATTGTTTGGAGTCTGGGTAATATCGCAGTGGAGTTCGAAGCCGTGTGTGACTCTTACGCCACCCAACGGGGAGTCGTTGCCATTTTTGGCGGTAAATATACTGCCGCCGCCGGTCATACGCCGGCTATCGCTTACAGTGAATGTTTCCGTGCCGTTGGTGTTTACGTCTACGGCTGGCGGGTAATTAGCATCACCAGAGTATTCAGCCCGGAAGGTGTATGTTCCTAGCGTAGCTGGCGTGTACGGATCTGAAGTTACTGTTTGCGGACTATTTCCATTCACAGTTTTAACTCCGCCAACTTGGGTACCGCCACTGGTGCAGGTTGAACCTGGACAGACAAAGAAAGTTACCGTGCCCGTAATCGGTACTCCATTTATTCCGGTAATGGTCGCGCTGTCAGTTACGGAACCATCGAGTATAATAGTCGTTGAGGAACGAACGGTAGTGATTTGAGGGGGTGGGATCTTGGTGTTCGTAAATGTACAGGTTACCGTCAGGCCGTCAACAAGAACGATACTTCCGGGAGTTTGTTGGTGGTCGCAATTTGCGCTGGTTTGTGTCCAACCGCCAAGTGGAGTTTCGGCGACTGAATATGTGCCGGCAACTAATGTCTGATTATTCGGAACGGCGGCATCGGTAAGTGTAAAGCCAGCATATATTCCACCTGTTGTTGTGAAAGCAAAGCTCTGCGGATCCAGCGCAGGATCAGTTACCTTGTCCACAATGATGTGGCCTTTAGCGATAACCGTAAACGGTTCGCAAGATGCGGTGCTCGGTTGGTTATTATTGTCGCCGCCGTAACTGGCTAAGTAACTATAACTGCCGGAAGCAGGTGTAAATGGAGTTGAATCGGCAGAACCGCTAGCTAGCAGGCTTATTGGTGTTTCAATTGAAACTGGCGTATCGGTACATCCCCCATTGTTGAATAAATTAAAAGTTATGTTGCCGGTAGGGTTATTACCGGTTACCACCACGTGGTCATGGATCACCGTACCGGAAGTTACGCCGGTATTCGTGACGTCAGCATTTGCGGCATTCCTCACTTGAGTGATTGCCCCGGATTGGCTTTGATTCACCGTCAAAGGTTCGCAATCACTATCGGAAGGATTGTAGGTGCCATCCCCTTCGTAGTTAGCTTTGAAAGAATACGGACCGGCGTTAAGAGGACCTTCGGAATTTGAGGGATGAGCAATTCCGCTGCCATCTAGAAGAACTACACCAGCAGAAGCATCGGTATCGTTAGCACAACTCCCATTGAGATAGAAGGTAAAATCAACATTTCCAGTTGCTGTCGGACCGCCGCCGGTTACTGTCGCTTTATCATGCACGGTGGTATTAAGCGGCACTGATGCCACGACTTGCTCTGAAGCATTATGGATTTCGGTTGTAGTATGCGACGTCAGTTTTTGAACGGTCAACACTTCGCACTCCGCATCTGATGGATCGTGTTGGGCATCGCCGTTGTAGTGAACGAGATAAGAAACTGATCCTGCGACAGGAGTGAAGGGCGTGGATTCTGCAATACCACTCCCATCAAGCGGTACATTGTTTTCATTTATTGAATCGCCGGTGCAGTCATCTGTGCTGAAACGTTGGAAATTAACGCTTCCGCTGGCAGTGATACCGTCGGTTACCACTGCTTGATCATGGACAACCGTGCCTACATCTACGGTCGTACCTGTGATAATATCATGATTTGCATTGTGAATGTGGGTCGTAATTACAGAACCGATTTTGTTTACCGTTACCGGCTCGTTGCAATTGCTAGAAATAGGATTATTGTTCCCGTCGCCCGAGTAGCTTGCTGACCAGTGCCATAAGCCGGAAATGTCTGAAATAAATCCGGGACTAGTTGCGGCACTATTACCGCTAAGTGGAACGACTTGGTTATAGACAGACTGGAGACATTCCGAATCAGCGGGACGGTAGAGATCGAAGGTGATGCTTCCGGTTGGATTAAGCCCGCCGGAAAGTGTCGCCGAGTCATTTAGAGTATCACCGACATTAGCGCTTGTTGGATTGGGTAAAGTAGTGAT
>JBGQJN010000004.1:0-46909 GCA_041499075.1 Minisyncoccia bacterium
CTTATTATTTTCAAACCCAATGGAAACAGCGCCTTATTTTATGGCAAAAATGACTCTTTATTTTGTATTTTCAATCATATTTCTTTCTATTTTCAACTTAAAGGAAAAAGAATTTATTAAAGTATCGACTGCAGGAGTTAGCGTTGCCTTGATGTGGGGCGTGTATTATAACATCTTCCCTGCAATCTTCGACTATTATCCCTTTGGGATTCCCCTGCGTGGTTTAACTTTTTTGGGAATGGGGCTTTTTGGAACCGGCCTGGCCTTTGGAATCGTCCATACCCTTGCATTTATGGGAGGGTATTATTCAGCCAAATTTTTAATAAAAAACTTCTAGATTTGGACCTTTTACTTTTTCTTCTCTTCGTTAAGAAAATTCTGTATGTCGCTGACCGTACCCATAAGTTGAGCCGGGAATATAATAGTAGAATTTTTTTCGGTTGCAATTTCGGCAAGGGTTTGCAAATTACGCAATTGAAGAGCTATCGGATGGGCCATCATAATGTCGGCTGTATCGGCCAGCTTCTGAGCCGAGAGGAATTCGCCTTCGGCAGAAATAATCTTAGCCCTCTTCTCCCGTTCAGCTTCAGCTTGTTTGGCAATCGCTCTTTGCATGTCATCCGGTAACTGTATGTCTTTTATCTCCACGGAACTCACAACAACGCCCCAGCTTTCAGTGTAGCTGTCCAGAATTTTTGTAATTTCCGAGTTTATTGTTTCTCTTTCAGAAAGAATTTCGTCCAACTGAAATTTACCGACAATATTGCGCAATGAAGTTTGGGCAATCTGATCAATCGCCGCTTCAACATTCTGGATCGCAACGATGCTTTTGATCACGTCAACAATCCGATAGTACGCTACCGCCGAAACATCTACCGAAACGTTATCCTTGGTAATGATTTTTTGAGCCGGCACCGGCAAAGTAACGGTTCGGAGGTCAATTTTTATGTTTAGTATAGGAATTTTCATATATGGCCAAAAACCGATTCCGTGCAAAAACAAACCGGTGGCTATAAAAGGAATTAGGTAAAATGTATCTAACCATAAGAGTCCGCAATTGACACCGCTGCCAAGGAAGTAGTTAAGAACGAAATAAATCATATATTCGAAAATGTAAAAAACTCCACCTCCAACGAAGCTATTGAATACAGGCGTAAAACCGTTATCAGAATTAAATGAGTGCGCATTCCTGGTGATAATTTCTACCGTCACCCAAACAATAAGTGCCGGAATAATTAAGTACCAGTAGTGCGAAAAGGCAAAAGAAATCCAAAACCAAACACCAGAAATAACTGTGTGCGGTATGTCATTTATTACTGAACATAGTTGGCCTAGTGGTTGCATGATATTTATACTGCTTAGCAAAAATCATACTTGGCTTCAAGATTTTGAGCCAGAAACCCATCTAGGTCTTTCGTACGATGTCCTACTTGGCTGCGGGACTTGGACTCGAACCAAGATACTGGGCTTCAAAGGCCCATGTCCTACCATTAGACGATCCCGCAAAATGTCCCGGCTTTACCGGGACATTTTGCCCCGAGCGTAGCCGAGGGACTACATTATTTTCTAATTTTACAACAAAAAAGTGCCTAAATCAAACCTCTTCCCTATCCCGGCTAGTCTTCATCGGCGTGTTCCAGCTCCTGCTTTCGGAAATAATATCGGTACAAAATCCAGCCGATGGGCATCGGCAACCAGAAAGTAAACGCCCGTAGAAGCAGGGTTGCAACAAAGGCCGGCCCAGCCGGTACGCCGAATGAAATGAACATCAAAGTCATGCCGCCTTCATATATGCCTAACGCCCCCGGAATGAACGAGAGCATGGAGATGAAAGCCGTCAAAGTAAAAACAATGAAAGCAATGGAGAAATTAATTTTGGAGCCGAGAGCCAGGGCAATGAAATAGAGCGTGACTACGTCAAACAGCAAAACCATCAGTTGCCAGGCATAAGCCATCAAAAAATGCCGCCGATGCATTTTGAGCATTCTCCAGTTAAGCGTCGTCTTAAACTGGTCAATCACCATTGCGGTATGGTGGCCAGCCTGACCCTCACCGTTCTCACCGTTTTTATTTTTTTTTTTAAAAAAATTCTTTGCCTTATTGATTAGCCAGCGCGCGATTTTGCCTCGGCTGCGACCCTGAAGCATAAAGAAAATCACGATTGCAATGAAGGCAAAAAAAACGAAGCCATAGACAAAAAACCTTATTCCCGGATGATAGCCCAAAACATCGCCTCGAAAAATAAGAAATGATGAAACAACAAAAAAAGTGCCGAAAGCCAGATACAAAGTTGCCAGTTCAAGAATAGCGCGGCCGATACCTTCGGCAACCGAAAGGCCGAACTTTTTAAGGTAATTGATGAAAAAGACCTGCCCGGAGAAACCGGCCGAAGGCAAGGCTTGATTAAGAAATTGAATGACAAAAGTACGCGGAAAGAGTTCTTTGACGCTGACATCCAGATCTTTGACTTTCAACACGTCCCGATAGTTAAGGGCGATGAAGTAATAGGTGCCGAGCTGGGCTAAAGCGGCCGAGATAATCCAAAAAGAATCAGCGCGACGAAAGGCATTCTCTATCAGTTCAAATTCGGAGAATCTCAAGTAAATTAAAACAAGCGCCGCCAGGGTAATAAAGTAAAATAGGAACCGCCGAAGGCTGATGTGCGGCCTGGCTGAAAATGAGTAACTCATTTGACTAACTCCAATATCGCAAGCTCAACTGGCAGTTGCGGCACCGGAGAAAATTTCAATTCGCTCGCGGCTTTGACAAAAAGATTTATCACTTTAATCAAAAATTCCGGCTGTTCCGATCGGGCATCGTTTGAACTTACCGCCACCGGCCGGCTCAAAAGAGCTATCAGCTTCTCCCTGGTGTAAAGCACGAACTGCTCCAGGAAATGATGCAGATCGGCGCCGGCTTCATAGATCTGCGCGACTTGAACCAAAGCTTCATGGGATTTCCTCTCGGCAATGAGATTAAGCAGACTCTGATGCACTTGATCGGGCACGATACCGAGAGTTTCGGCCGTATCCTGCAGTGAAATCTGCGGCCTTGAGGCATACGAAATCAGCTTGGTCAGCGACGATTCAGCGTCACGCAAAGAACCGGAGGCGTGTGAGGCAATCAGCGCCAGAACCCCGTCTTCTATTTTTAATTTTTCAGTGACCGCGATTTCGGCAAGTTTTTTCTGGATCTGTTCCAGGGTTATTTTCTTGAAATCAAATCTCTGGACGCGCGAGAGGACGGTCTCCGGCACCTTGTGGGCTTCGGTTGTCGCCAAAATGAAAATAACATGCGAAGGCGGCTCTTCAAGTATTTTAAGCAAGGCATTGAACGCCGGCGGCGTGAGCATGTGCACCTCGTCAACGATGAAGACTTTGTAATTCGCGCCCGGTGCCGCCACTTGGGCGGATTCTTTCAAATTTCTGATCTCATCAATTCCCCGGTTGGAGGCGGCATCTATCTCGATCAGGTCAAGCGAGTTGCCGTTATCAACTGCCGTGCAAAAATTGCAGTCGCAAGGCGAAGATTTCTTCTTGATCTTAGGCGGTACGGAGTGAAGATCGTTATATAAACAGTTTAACTCTTTCGCCAGAAGCCTGGCCATCGTCGTTTTACCGGTGCCTCTTGGCCCGCAAAAAAGATAGGCATGGCCGATTCTGCCTGACATAAGCGCACCCTGCAGAGTACGCACGACGTGTTCCTGGCCCTCTACTTCATCAAAGGTCTTAGGACGATATTTGCGATATAGAACTTGGGTCATTTCTCTTAAAGACTATAAGCCGAAAGCCGACAAAATTCCAGAGCAGGGAAATGACCGTGCCGCCGACTGCGGCAATGTTGTTCCAGCTTAATTGGGTGAAACCGAACTTAGGCGCAATCAGAAATATGACGGCTGAAGTTATGCCGACGTTTATCAAGGCTCCGACAATGTTAACAACGATAAACTTGATAAATTCCTTGGCTTTATTTTCGGCGGAAGAGCCGGCATGAAAGGCCCAGTATTTATTCCAAAAGTAGCTGTTGGTAACAGCGATTACAAATGAAATTGTCTTAAATGAAGAAACGAATGGCCCTTGCTCAATGCCCGTAATATACATCAACAGATTAAAAACGGCGAAATCAATTCCGGTGTTAAGGAAGCCGACCATGACATATTTGGCAAGCGAAGAAAAAAATGCGATGCGCCGGCCAAGCCAATCGCCCAAGTACAAACCAAAAACATATCCAAGCGGCACAATAACAATCAGCCCCCAGACAGCCCAGCCGAATCCCAATTTATCAAACGTGCCAAGCCGCAAAAAAACTCCGCCCCAAACTACAGCCGTCAGCAAACCAACAATTATTGTCAGAAAAATATCTTTTTTAGGCATTATTTATACTTGGCTGTTATTTCCGCTTCAACCTCTTCTCTGGGGCGGCCGTACTTGAGACGGGACATCTCTTTGAGCGCCGCCGCCATTTCAGGCGAACCGGCGCCGAAGACTCGCTCGGTTTCTATAATAATATTGAAGGGTCTCGCCGTCTGGCCATTAATTAAAAGGTTAACATATGCGTTGAGATTGTCTATATTGGTAAGGTCTTGCGGCGTGAAAACCGGCTCAAACTTGTTTTTCATGAATTCGGCGTCATCGGGACTGATGCGGAAAGCGACAATCGAACCGACATTGCCGAAGACCGCGTCGCGGATATTTTCCTTGAGCTGTTTGATGAACTGATGAGCAATAATCAAACTTAAACGATACTTGCGGGCTTCAGATAATATGGTCGAGATGCTGTCGGTCGTGAAATTCTGGAACTCGTCCATGTAGAGGTAAAAATCTTTGCGAGCGCGCTCATCTGGGATATCAATCCGTGAAAGAGCGGCACGCAACATCTTGCCGACAATCAGCAAACCAATAAAACTGGCATTGAGATCGCCGATCTTGCCTTTGGACAGATTGACTATCAGTATTTTCTGGCCATCCATTACTTCTCGGAAATTGAAGGCGCTTTTTTTCTGGTTGATTATCGGCCGCAGGAACTCATTAAAAATGAAGTTGTTGAGTTTGGAAGTAATGTAGGGCGAAAAATTAGAAAGACTTTGATCACCAGTCGCTTTTTCCGCTTCTAATTCCCAGAATTCCTTAACCAGCGGGTTGGTTTCGCGGCTTAATTTATCGGCGCGATAGTCATCATCATTGAGCACGCGCGAAACATCAGCCAGTACCGGCACATCGTGTTCGTAATCATCCAGCAAAAGATAGAGTGAATTCTTGAAATACTTTTCAAACATCGGCCCGCCGGTTTCTTTGAGATCATAAAGCTTGTCCATGATACCGAAAAGTTCGTCTATGATCATCGTCTTCTGCTCGGGATGAGACGGGTCCATCTCAAGCATGTTGAGTCCCATTGGGCGTTCAATACTGCCGGGATCAAAGTAGATGATGTCCTCGGCGCGTTCACGCGGCACAACCGAGAGAGCAAATTCAGCAAATTCGCCGTGCGGATCAATCAAGCAGACGCCTTTGCCGTTTTCAATATCCTGCCTGATCATGGCCTTCATCAAAGTTGATTTACCGGTACCGGTCTGACCGATTACGTAGAGATGCCGCCTGCGGTCATCATCAGTCATTCTGACACTTATGTCTTGGCCACGGAAAACATTGCGGCCAAGGACGATGCCTTCTTGCGGCAGATTAGCCGGCGGTTCGGCCATCTTAGATTTGAGGAATTTGACCTTCGGCGCGGCGGTGTTGGCAATGGGTAAATGGTAAAGACTGGCAATCTCTTCCGTGGACATCGTCATTGTCTGGTTATCTTCAAAAAGCCTGAAGGAAAAATCATAAATCAGCCGGTCAAGATTTTTACCATTCAGGCGGTTGGGCTTGAGACTGTTAATGTCCGGTGAAGAGTATTGCACAAACGAACCTTCAAATTCACTAAGTATTTGCTCGGCCCGCGGCAATGACGCTGCCGAGGCAATCAAACGGACATTGACATCAAAACTTGGTTTACTTGCCTTGGCGGTAATCGCTTTGATCACTTCCTCGTCGGCCGGTGTGACAACTTTTGGTTTTTCCGGTTCCGGCGGCTTATCCGGATCAGGCTTCTTGGGCTTAGGCGGATGCTTAGCACGTTGTAGTGCCTCTTTGAACTGATAGCCGGACTGCATTTCACGGGAAACTTTAGTCGCCAGAGATTTTTGAGAATCGGCATGGCTGGGGCGTATCAGCATCTGGAATGCCGCGCCTTCACCCTCGGCTTGTAACTTTGACATAGAGGTCAGAATGCCGCCAATCGGATCTGATTCCATTTTCTGATAAGTCTTGATCGGTAAAATTGGGTCAGCCGCGTATCTTAAATAGGAGCCGGTGCTGGCACCTTCGGGATTGAAGATATTATAATCCTTGGCCCGGCTGACTTCTGCCGTCGGATAGAAACTGTAAATCTGCTTCTCTATAATATCATCGTTGCTTTTAGGTACAGCAATGTAGATATGTGTTTCCTCACCGATATGATGAACGGCCATTTCCAAGGCAACATAAGGTTCACCGTAAACGAACTTATTCCAACCCTTGGAGTGTATATTAGAAAAGCCTGTCACTAACTGCTCGCCGATGGCTATGAGCTCTTTGTCCGGACGCTGGCTACTGCCTGATGAGCCGCTGGGCGCTTCACGCGGCACACGTATCAAAAAAAGTGTCATATTGAGCGCGCGCTCAACTTGACCTTTGGTGCGCATGCCGCCGACCACGATCAAAGCGGCGACAGCTATCGCTATCAGCAAAACGAAAAGAATTATGAGTAAGATTATCACGGTGTTAGCTTGGCGTGGCTATACCTTCTATCACCATTTGCAACCCCACCGAGGTTGCTGCATTCCGTTGAAGTTGTGGATTTTGCTCGCAGTGGCGAATTGTACTACTCGCAGCCATGGAAATCCACAGCTTCAACGGTGCTATAAGATATAGCCCCGCCAAGCTACTTTGTTACGGTTAGAGTTTTTGTAATTTCCCGCGCTCAACCAATTGGTTATACAGTTCATCAACTAGTGCATCGTGAAAAGCATCAATCAAAGCGGCGTTATTGGTGGCACGCGCCTGCTTAATGGCGCCGTCTATGCTTTGGGTAAAAGCAAGATTTACCAGCTCTTGGACCTTGCCCTTGAGTTCATCGGATAAGTAAGATGGTGGCTCTACGATCGGCGGCGGAGTAACGACTGGTTGTTGCGAGTCGGCTGGCTGTGATACCGGCACTTGAGTAGTCGGCGGAAAAGTGTTGCCGACTATCTCGCGCAGGGTTTCTTTTTCATTGGGGATTTCGGTGATTTCACCGGCTTGTTGTTGCTCTTCAAGAGCCGCCCTTTTGGACGCCAAAGCCTGCTCTATTTGAGCTATTTCCTGTTCCAACGTATTCGACTGTCCGCCTATCGGAGCACTTTCTGCCATACATTTATATTATACATTCAAGCCTTAACAAAAACAAAGGCCGCCTTTCGCAATCGGCTGTTAATAATTATGTTTTTAAACGGTCTGATGAGTGCTATAATGGTATTGTGAAAGTAAGATACTTCGTTCTATCAATAATAATGCTTGTGGCAGTGGTTTTTAGGTTCAATCAGATCACTTCGATCCCACCCGGCCTCTATCCTGATGAAGCCATGGAAGGCAATAATGCCGTTCAAGCGCTTGAAACCGGACACTATCAAGTTTACTACACCGAAAATAACGGACGCGAGGGATTGTTTGTCAATCTGGTAGCTTTCTCAATTGCTTTCTTCGGCAATCACGCTTGGTCAATAAGAATCGTCTCCGCCATCGCCGGTACATTGACCGTGCTCGGCTTGTATCTCTTAACCTCGAGACTGTTTAACTGGCAGGTCGGCGCCTTATCAAGTTATCTGATGGCAATCTCTTTCTGGCACGTTAATTTTTCAAGGATCGGCTTCCGGGCGGTTTTAGCACCCATGTTCTTGGTTTGGGGTTTCTATTTTTTGTGGCGAGGTTTGTCTTCAAGCCGGTTTTGGAACTTTGCGGTAAGTGGTCTGGCCTGGGGACTCGGCTTTTACACCTACATTTCTTTTCGAGCCATGCCTTTAGTGCTCGTCATAATGCTTTTGGTATACTGGCAAGCCATCAAAAAAGATTTTAGCCACGAAAAATATATGGAGACCCGTAACCGGATCATCCGCGGTCTGGCGCTTTTCATGGTTATTACCATACTTGTTGCTCTGCCGATAGGTTACTACTTCTACACGCATCCGGCTGATTTTTCGGTCCGCACCGGCCAGTTGTCTATTTTTAACTCGTCGCATCCCTGGCAATTACTGGTATCCAATACTATCAAAACTCTGGGTATGTTTAATTTTATCGGAGATTGGAACTGGCGACATAATCTCGCCGGCAGTCCAGAATTACTCTGGCCGGTGGGAGCTTTGTTTGTTTTAGGATTTCTAAGGAGTTGTATTAAGCTGTTCAAAACCAAGCGTTCACACGGACATTTCTCGGCAATACATGCCATGCTTTTGTCATGGTTTTTTGTGGCATTACTGCCGGTTGTACTTTCAAATGAAGGCATTCCTCATGCCTTGAGAGCGATTATCGTCGTGCCGGTAGTTTTCATTTTCGCCGGCGAGGGCTTATGGTGGATCATGGATAAGCTCGGCGATTGGTATTATACACGCGACGTCCACGAGTATTCAATAAAAAATCACTGGATGCGCGAAAGCACTTTTGCTTCACTGGTTGCGGTTATACTACTGCTTGCCTCTTTTACCATCGTCGAATACAACAAATACTTCAACCAATGGGCCAAAGATCCCAATACCGCTGCTTATTTTAATACAAATTATATGACTATAGGCGACAAGCTGAACTCAATGCCGACTAACATTAAAAAATATGTTTTGATTAATGCCGGCGGCATACTGGTCAATGACATACCTATGCCGGCACAGACCGTGATGTATCTTACCGATACTTGGACACCAGAGAAGCAAGCCGCCAAAAACATTTATTATTTAACGGAAGAACAATATAAGGCCGGGGAGTATGACAAGCGATCAGTGGTAATCCCATTAGAGCCGCTTCGCCAATGATGCTTCTGGGGACTTCAAAAATCCCAGCGAGATTTTTTCATCCGTTGTGATTGCCGCCATTTGTCAAGGCGCAAGGCCTATGACAAAACCATGCTGGCGGCAACCCCAGCGGCCCCATAACCATCATTGGCTCCGCGTTTTGATAACTTAAAAACAGAAAAGCCCCGCACAGTCGAGCCACGAAATGCGGGACTTTCTGTGTCGGGGCTAAGATTCAGAAGATGCTTGTCCTAAATAAATTATATCATAACCATACATGCAAAGTCAAGATGGATCAAAATTAAATAGAAATACAAAGGTTTTTGCGGCTCTTATTGTTGGGGTGGCGGTCGTGCTGGCGATTTCAAGCGCTTGGCACGATTCGATTATCGTGGATGAGGTACCGCATATCGGCGCCGGCTATTCTTATCTGGTCAAGCAAGATATGCGGCTCAATCCCGAACATCCGCCGCTGGCCAAGGATGTTGCCGCCATTCCCCTGCTGTTCCTGAATCTTAAACAGGACGTTTTCAGTACCAAGGCCTGGTTGACTGACGTCAACGGCCAGTGGGAGTTCGGCCGTTCTTTGATATTCGGAACCGGCAACAACGCTGACCTTATCAAGCATGTAGCCAAACTGCCGATGATTTTGTTCTTCATACTATCGGCAGTCTTAGTATTCAAATGGGGACGCAAACTTTACGGCAATACTGGCGCCATCATCGCTTTGGTACTCTTTGCATTTTCGCCCACAGTCATGGCTCATTCACGATTTGTGACCACGGACATACCGGCATTATTCGGAGTTTTACTTTCAAGTTATTTTTACCTTAAATGGCTTGAAAGCCCGACTAAAAAGAATCTGCTCATCGCCGGTCTAACATTCGGCATAGCGCTTTTGTGCAAATTCTCAACTTTTCTTCTGGTACCTCTTTTTGGAGTGCTGGCTTTGGCTTATGGCTTTTCTCACAATGAAAAAGGCTTGCGACTGAAAGCCGCCGTTAAAACATTCCTGTTAAGTATTGTTATTATGATTGTCGGCTTTGTTGTCATTGTCTGGCCGGTGTACTATTTTCATACCCACAATTATCCAATTGAACGCCAGCAAAACGACACCAAGCAATTGCTTTCTTCTTACGGCAATAGACTTTTTGCAGATCCAGTCGTCTGGGCATCCGGCAAACCGGTAATTCGAGCGGCGGCGGAATACGGCCTTGGTTTGCTCTTGGTTAATCAGCGGGTTCTCGGCGGCAACACTACATACTTCCTAGGCGATGTGTCCCGTTTTGGCTGGCGCAAATACTTCCCGATAGTTTATTTCATAAAAGAGCCGCTTGCCTGGTGGGGACTGGTTTTAGTTGCTCTGCTTTATTTGAGCTGGCAAGTCAGAAGACGTTCTGACGGATCCCCAGAAGCCAAGCCAAGTTTCCTAAAAAGACATTTCCACGAATTCGCAATGCTTGTCTGGCTTGCGATTTATTGGGGCATCAGCGTCAAAGGCACACTAAATATCGGTGTCAGACATCTGCTGCCGACATATCCGTTTGTGATTCTGCTGGTCTCCGGCCAGCTTTCACGGATAATTGAGAGGGTTAGTATAGAGAGCAGAAGGGCTTTGGCCTGGCTGATGTTTGTTTTGGCTGGTCTTATCGGCTGGTATGTATATGAAAGCGTGCATGTTTATCCTTATTATCTGACCTACTTCAATCAAGTTGTCGGTGGGCCTTCCGGCGGCTACAAATACGTGGTGGACTCCAATGTTGACTGGGGACAAGACTTGATCAGATTCAGTGACTGGGTCAAGGCCAATAATATCCCGAAGGTTGAATTTGATTATTTCGGCTGGGCCGATCCTTACTATTATCTAAAGGATCGCTACATATGGACATCGGCAACTAAGTACAAAGACGGTCAAGATTTCAAATTGCATAACCAATCCGACGGCTGGCTGGCAGTTTCTGTCACCTTCCTTGAGGGTTCACAAGGACCGGATGATATGCCTAACAAAATCAACTATCTCTGGCTTCAGTCCTATACCCCAGTTACCGTTATAGGTAACTCGATATTTGTGTATAGGATAAAATAAAAGGGACATGATTTCTCGTGTCCCAAGCCCCGAAGGGTAAAATAAAAAAGTCAAAAGTGTTACGAAACTACCTCGCGAGTCCGCAGATTGCCGTAGGCAAAGCCAGGATGGTACCAGTCGACGTCGACCTTGCCGCCGAGCTCGCTGAAGTTGACGCTCAGCACGTGACCATCGCGATAGCGCGAACCCACGCATAGCGTCACGTTCTTGACGTCGAGGTGGCGGCCAGTCTCCTTGAAAAACTTCATCTCGTATAGAAGTCTCTCCAGGAGCGTAATACCGAGGATGCCCCTCTCTTTGAGCTGGTCAGCCGATTTGTTCTTCCACTCCTCGTCGGCTTCCACGCGCTCGCGGATCCAGATGGCGTAACTGCCCTTGCTCGGGTCACGGTCGTTGACGGTTCCAATCTCGTCAAGACTCGCGTCCGTGTATTTCCAGCAAGGGAACAGTCTAGCGCAGGAATCGTACGCCTGCTGGATCTTGATGCCCTGCGGCACCACGATCAGCCGGTCAAAGCCGCGTTTCTTGGCCGGGATCTTCAGGCCGGTGAAGTCGGCTGTGATGCCGGGATCGCGATAGAGTGCCTGCCACTGGGCCAGCATGCTTTTCATGTTATCTGACATGATCAGCCTCCTTTGGTTTTTAAGGCGCTTTCCACGCCGTGAATTACATTATAATTATACCATTTTATATAGTTCAGTATCAAATAAATAAACAAAGCGGCGAGTGCTACCCCGACCCTAACTTTACCAATTATACATTGGCGCTGGGCGTAAACGCGCTCCTCTGGAGCGCTTCCCTATTCGGGCCGCCTGCGCAGGAGATTTAATTATGTTTCTTTTTTACAAAACTTTGCTTGTAAATCACAGCAAAGTTAGGGCGGGGTAAGTATTCGCAACCATGCTCGCTACGCTGCGCGTGGGCGAATACTTACTTATAATAAATCCTGTCCTGAATGCGGAGATCTACATATTCCAGAGTTTTTGTTTGGGTCGGGGTAAGTTTTTCTTTGAGGAATTGGGCAAGTGAGTTAATCTGCCTGGTGATGTCAGTCTGATCGCTGAATATCACCGGCCAACCGTAAGCCGTTTTGGCATCAAACTCATCAAAAGAATCGACGGGGATATCAAATTCCGAAGTATCAAGACCAATTTTTACCAGAAGCTCTTTTGCCAGGATGATATTATCCACCCATACATGAGAAGCAACTTTATCTCCAAGTTTGATTAGATTATTGCGGCTATCATTGACGTTAAGAATCAGAAAACCCACAGTCGGCGTAGCTTCAGCATAGGCAACGCCATTTTTGTCAAAATAGAAACAGCCGCCAGCGGCAACAGACAGACACCAGATGCCGGCAGGTTTACGCTTACTTACCGATAACTCCAGAGAGTGTGGAAGATGCTTATTTACGACAATCGAGTCCAGTTCCGGAAATTGTTTTGCCAGTTGATCCGAAAGCCGAGTACCGGAAAAAAATAGAATATCGTTTCTGCGAGTTAACTTCCAAAATCCGGCATCAAGCCATTTGTTGATTGCCGCATTAAGATCAGTTTGGCTTACTCCTTCGGGTACTGTAATTTTGATTGTTCTGACATCCAACAACTTAGCAAAGAATAGAGCATAAACGGCTGCAATTAAAAATATGAAAATGAAAAGCAAAATCAGAGCTGATCCCAAAATCAGTTTTTTTCTTTTCTTTTTCTTAAGCTCGTCCTTGTAGGGTCTGACTATAGCCATATTTAGTTATAAAACCTTGGTAGTAAAGGATTAATTCGGGCGACTATTTCGTAGCTTATGGTACCGGCTTTGTCGGCAAGCTCTTCAGCGGTAACTCTCTGGCTATCTTGCCGGCCAATCAAGACGACTTCAGCCCAGACTTTGGCATCCACAATCTTAGAAATATCAGCCACCATAAGATTCATTGAGATCCTGCCCAATATTTTACATCTTTGGCCGCCGATCAGAACCTCGCCGGTTGACGATAGTGCTCTGGGGTAACCGTCGAAGTAACCGACGGGTAAAACTGCGATTTTGGTATTTTTCTTTACACGTTCGGTAATACCGTAACCGACAGGGGTGTTTTTATTAATTTCTTTGATTTGTGCAATTCTCGTTTTCCAAGTTAACGCCGGTTCAAGGCCAAGAACCGAAAACTTTTTGGCAAATTCAGTTGACGGCCAAAGTCCGTAAAGCGCGACACCGAGACGGACCATATCAAATTGCGCCTGCGGCATTGTTAAAAATCCGGTCGTAGCACTGGCATGCCGAATCTCCAGCTTAATGCCAAAGTTATCAATTTTGGCCAAAGCTTTCTGGAATTTTTGAAGCTGATAATCGGGATAGGTCCTGTCATCAAGGTTGTCGGCATTGGCAAAATGAGTAAAAACTCCTTCTATTTTAATTCTCGGCGGAAGCTTATTTAAGAACTGCGGCAGATCAGAAACCAAAATCCCCTGTCTGGACATACCGGTATCTATTTTAAGATGAAAGGGAATTTTGGCGTAAGCGTCGTCAAGATTCAGATCATTGTACAAGGTCAGGCGCAGGTCATTTCTGGATGCTTCCTTGAACCTATCTTTGGGCGTAAAACCCATAACTAAAATCGGCGATTTGATTCCCTCATGTCTCAACTCAATCGCCTCGTCAATGTTGTCGACCCCAAGCCAATCCGTAGATTGGCTTGGGGTCATCCTGAGCTTTGCCGAAGGGCCGTTACAAAACAGCTTGGCTGTCTGCGCCAAGCCATGTCCGTAAGCGTTGGATTTCACAACTGCCAGCAGCGTGGTTTTATCCCACAAAAGTCTTCTGACGACTTTTATGTTATTCTCAAGCGTTGATTTAGAAACCTCAACCCAGGTTTTATTATTTTCTCTTAATTTCATTAACCCTAAGCCATTTTCTCAAAACCTTGGGCACGACAACCGTGCCTTTTTTTGTTTGATAGTTCTCCATAATGGCAATGATTGTTCTGCCGATGGCAATTGCCGTGGCATCATTCATGTGGACAAATTCGGTTTTGTCGCCTCTTTTAACTCTGGTGTTGAGCCGGCGTGCTTGGTAGTCAGTCATCAAATCTGCGGTGTGAGTTTCGCGATACCTTCCTTGCCCAGGCATCCAGCATTCTATGTCTATCTGGCGCGCATCCGGCCCACCCATATCCCCGGTACAAATCTGTACAACGCGGTAGGGGATGCCGAGCAATTGCATCAAATATTCCTGTATGGCCACAAAAAAGTTTTGTTCGTCGGTAGAAGACTCCGGTAAAGAAAACGATTCCATCTCAAGTTTATCAAATTGATGAAGTCTAAAAATGCCCTTGGTATCCTTGCCGTATGATCCGGCTTCGCGTCGAAAAGCGCTGGAGTAGCCGATGTATCTGATAGGCAGATCTTTTTCAGGAATAGTTTCGTCCATATGCAACGGCCCTAGCGTATGCTCGGCGCTTCCGACCAAATACAAATCATCGCTCTGGACGTAATACCTTTCTTCTTTGGGCTCAAGCCGAGCCATTTTCTGCATCACATCCGGTTTGATGAAAACAGGTGGAATGATTGGAACAAACGGCTTCGGGCTTACTTTCAGACCGGCTTTTTTAATTATTTTTTTAAGCGTGCCCTCATCGGTAACGACAGAAAAAACCAGCTGGACCAAAGCAAATTGCATGAGTCCAAGGGCGCCCTTCAAATAGGCAAACCGAGCACCGCTGATTTTTGAAGCTGATTCGGTATCAATTACCCCGAGCTCTTGTCCCAACTGCCAATGTTCCTTCGGCTTAAAATCAAAGGTGGTCCGCTTGCCAACTTCACGCAAAACCTTGTTATCGTTTTCATTTTTGCCGACAGGCGTATCGTCAGATGGGATATTTGGCAAAGAAAGAATAAGCTGCTGAAATTCTTCTTGCACATGGCTGATCTCTTCTTCCAAGAGTTTAATACCTTCTTTTAGTTTTTTGAGTTCCTCAATTTCTGTTGGTGCCTTGGGCCCACCTCTTGAACCGGCATTTTGTTGTGCACGCTTCGCCTCAAGTTCACCAAGTACATGCCTGCGCCTCTCATCTACTGCGAGTAATTTGTCCACATCAAAATCAATCCCCTTTTTGTGAGCGGCATCCTTGATTAACCCCGGATTGTCCCGAATGAATTTAATGTCTAACATACTAAAAATATAACATTAAATTTGAATATTGTCTGGGCTTGACAAAATTCATTAGAAAATATAAGATATCAGGGTAGGCTTAACAACAGAATAGGAGACGATTATGGGGCTCTATTACAACCCGCCAGAAGAAATCCGACAAGTAGGCAGACAACTAGTCGCGGGATACTCAGTTTATGAAGACCTCTTTTTGAAACTAAAAGAAGGCGAGGTAATATTCTCTTTAGCCGATGTTTTTTGCCGTCGGAACAACTCTCTTTCTGCACTTTTCATAGAAAATGAAGAAGAAAATATGGCTAACCTGCAAGGTTATCACCAGGGCGCTTATGATATCCTAGGTTATTATGCCGTACCTAAAATGCTGGTAGAAAGAAGATTGGGAAGAGCTATTCCCAACCCAGAGTTAAAACCAATGTGGGAAACAAAGGGTAATAAAAAACATATTTTCCCGTTAGACGATCCGATCAATTACAGCTCAACAGACGCTGTTATCCTAGCCAGCAAGTGTTACAAAATAGATTCACGCATTGATGAAATGAATTTGCCCTGGAATACTTACGAAAGACCTTGGATGGCTAGCCAAATAGAGCTCGTTGATCTTAGGGGGACTAATGGATTACTGGGCTGTAAAATTGACTCCGGAAACGAATTATTGGGCAAACTGGGGCTTAGACAAACTACCTATCAAGAAGCATTGCTTCTAGGATTAGTTAAAGACATTCCAGAACTTTCAATCTATTTCCTTAACAGATTGGTATTTAAGGGTTCCGAAGGAACTTATCAACTGATGTTATCCAGGTGGAGTTTTGGATATGTCTGGAAGTTAGTTGATGCAAACGAAGAAATTTCAAGGTATGCAGTTTTAGCAGGAGTCCGCCAGATAACGACCGGTTCTCAACCTAGCGCAAGCTAGGTTTTTCTATTCTCGGTAAATGAGCAAGGATTAGGGTTGCTTTTGGGACTTCTGCGTTTCCCGCCAGCATGGTTTTGTCAACGGTTGAGCCCCTACTTAGAGGCTCAACCTCTAAGTAGGGGCGAACATCTTGACAAATGGCGGGAAGAGCAAAAGATGAGCCGAGCCGGCTGGGGCGAGGCGAAGTTCTCAAAAGTAACCCTAATCCGAGCGAGGTTTCATTAATGGAAATAAAATCACTTCTCTGATTGAATGCGAATCGGTTAAAAGGGCAACTAAACGGTCAATGCCGAGTCCCCAGCCGGCCGCCGGCGGCATACCGTATTCAAGCGCTTCAACATAATCTTCGTCCATTTTCTGGGCTTCTTCATCACCTTTGGCACGCTTTTTCTCTTGAGCTTGAAATCTTTCCCGCTGGTCAACCGGATCGTTCAACTCTTGAAAGGCCTTAATAAGTTCCTGCCCACCGGCAAAGAATTGAAAGGCGCTAACATAGCCAGAATCATCCGCTTTTTTGGCTAATGGCAAAATTTCTACCGGCCAGTCTGTCACAAAGGTAGGATTAATTAGTTTTGGCTTTATCGCTTTTTTGAATATCTCATCAGCCAAACCGGACTTATCGGCGTGTTTTTCAATTTTAATATCAAACTCCTTGGCTTTTTTACTGAATTCGTCTTCGTCGGCTGATCCATAATCTATACCTGTATGCCTGTGCAATAAATCAGCGAATGCTTCGCGGACATATGGTCCAGCAAAGTTAATATCTTGCCCCTGATACTCAATCTTTGATTTGCCAAATACGTTCTGCAAAAGATTTTCAAAAATCTTCTCGGTAAAATCCATAAGCCAATCCAGGTCTTTGTAAGCGGCGTAGAACTCCAAAACAGAAAATTCCGGATTGTGGTCACGGTCAATCCCTTCATTGCGGAAATTGGTGGTAAACTCAAATACCTTTTCAAAACCGCCGACAAGCAAACGCTTCAGGTAAAGTTCAGGCGCAATACGCAGATAGAGATCAATGTCCAAAGTATGCATATGTGTTTTGAATGGCCGGGCGGAAGCGCCACCATAAATCGGCTGTAGCGTGGGCGTGACAACTTCTGTAAAATCATGAGTATTCAAAAAGTCACGGAGTGTTTTTATGATTTTACTGCGAGTTTTTATCTTTTCTTTAACTTCGGGGTTAAAAATCAAATCCAGGTATCTCTTGCGATAACGCTCTTCCATATCCTGCAGACCGTGCCATTTTTCAGGCAAAGGCAATAAAGACTTGCTCAAAATCTTGTAACTTGAAACCTCCAACGTCTTCTCTTCTCTTTTAGTTTTAAACAAAATCCCTTCCGCCTCAATGAAATCTCCGATATCTATAGTTTCGGAGAAAAAACTAAAAACTTCATCCCCAAGAGTATCTTTTTTGAAAAGCAACTGAATAGAACTACTACCATCATTTATATCCAGAAATGCCAAGCCGCCTTGTTCACGTTTGGCCATAACCCTGCCGGCCAATACGATCTTGGTTTTGGCCTCCGTTAATTTATCAAAATCAGCCAGCGCTTGAACTATGCTATGCGTACGCGAAGACTGTGCCGGATACGGATCCATACCCGCTTTGCGTATTTTCTCAAGCTTTTCGAGCCTAGTTTTACGGATTTCGTCTAAGGGCATGATGATTTTATTATACCAAATTCACTGAAAATACAAACCCTCTCTGCCAAGATTGTAATTTTCAAATGCCGTTGTTATCCTAAGAGTATGTCCAAT
This sequence comes from Minisyncoccia bacterium, assembly GCA_041499075.1. Taxonomy (GTDB): domain Bacteria; phylum Patescibacteriota; class Minisyncoccia; order 2-02-FULL-40-12; family IGHO2-01-FULL-4-A; genus JBGQJN01. The sequence goes on from JBGQJN010000004.1 coordinate 17,977, forward strand.
AGCGACTTAGCTAAAATTCTTCGTGATATGGGCACCTTACTTGATATGAAGGGGGTTGATTTCAAGCCGCGGGCTTATGAGCATGCGGCATTCTCAATTGAATCGCTTGGAGAAGATGTGGATGAGATTTACAAAAAGGGTGGTCTTAAGGCAATTGAAGACATACCCGGTGTAGGCAAGGGTATCGGCGAACGCATTGAAGAATACCTCAAAACCGGCCGTATCAAAGATTACGAGAAACTTAAAAAAGAGTACCCAATTGATGTTGAGAGCTTGATGGCTGTAGAAGGTATTGGACCAAAACTTGTAAAAAAACTTTATCAAAAACTAAAAATCAAAAACCTTACCGAGCTTGAACACGCAGCTAAATCAGGCAAATTAAGTGGGCTTGAGGGCCTTGGCGAGAAGTCAGAAGAAAAAGTTCTCAAAAGTATTGCGTTCTTGCGCCAATCACATGGACGTTTCTTGCTGGGTACGGTCTTGCCGATTGCCCGCAAAATGTTGGATGCGCTTCGTGAACTTCCTTACGTAAAAAGAGCTGAATACGCCGGCTCAATCAGACGCATGCAAGAAACAGTCGGCGATCTGGACATACTCGTGATCTCTGACAAACCGTCGCAAGTAATGGATTATTTCACTAGCATGGGCGAGGTCAGGGACGTATTAAGCAAAGGCTCAACCAAAACATCGGTTAGGCTTAATATCGGCATGGATGCTGACCTGCGCGTCTTACCGCCGGAATCGTTCGGCGCGGCTTGGCAATACTTTACGGGTGATAAGTATCACAACATCGCAGTTCGTGAAATTGCCATCAAAAGGGGGTACAAGCTTAATGAGTATGGTCTATATTCCGCCAGAGGCGGATCCGCCTTTGGCGGAAAAGGTAATAAGTTAGTTGCCGGTAAAACCGAGGAAAAAATTTACAAAAAGCTCGGCATGGCCTGGATGGAACCGGAAATCAGGACCAATAGTGGTGAGGTAGAGGCAGCCCTTCGACAAGCTCAGGGTAAACTACCAGGATTACCGAAATTGATAGGTTATAATGACATCAAAGGCGATTTACAGGTACAAACCGCTTGGACTGACGGTGAAAATACGATCAAAGAGATGGCTGTAGCTGCCAAAAAACAAGGTTTGGAATATATCGTCATCACCGACCACACAAAATCGCTGGCTATGACCGGCGGTTCAGATGAGAAACGCTTACTCAAGCAGATGGCCGAGATAGATAAAGTGCAGAAACAAGTTAGCGGTATAAAAATCTTAAAAGGTGCCGAAGTTAATATTAACAGGGATGGCACGCTAGATATCAAAGATGAAGTGTTATCTAAGCTAGATGTAGTTGGCGTGTCGGTACACTCTCATTTCAATATGTCTGAACAAGAAATGACCACGCGCATAATCAAAGCCATGGAGAATCCAAATGCCGATATACTTTTTCATCTTACTGGCCGACTTATACAAAAACGTGAACCATATAAGCTAAACGTGAGTGAGGTAATCAAAGCCGCTAAACGCACTAGAACCGTTCTTGAAATCAATGCTTACCCAGAACGGCTTGACTTGAAGGACGAGTACATTCGTAAAGCCGTCGCTGCCGGCGTAAAACTAGTTATAGATTCCGATGCCCACGCAACCAGTCATTTCAAATTCATGGAGTTTGGCATAGCACAAGCTAGACGCGGCTGGGCAGAGAAAAAAGATATAATTAATAGCCGCTCCTGGCAGAAAATGATTAAATTATTAAAGTAGAAGCCCCACGAGTTGTCAATGGGGCTTCGGGCCTGATGGGCCACCTGCGGTGGATTTACACCGTTGTTCGAAGGAGTCTAAGGGAAGAGCCCAACTCTTATGGCCACTATAACCTAAGCTTGCCATTATGTCCACAACCAAATTCAGAAAAAAGGTTTATAATATAGTCAAGACTATCGAAGCTGGTCATACTATGACTTATGCTGAAGTTGCCAAGCTAATAGGCAACCCACGAGCGGCTAGGGCAGTTGGTAATGTACTCAAGAAAAATTACGATCCATCCATTCCCTGCCACAGAGTTATCAGAGCGGATGGCTGTATCGGCGAATACAACAGAGGCGCTGAAACCAAGATCAGACTGCTCAAAAAAGAGGGTGTGATCTTATGATTTTATGGCATATCGAATATTACTTACAGGCGGCGGTTCTGGTGGACATGTCTACCCGCTGATTGCCGTGGCTGAAGATCTCAGGGAACTAGCTTCCCAAAAAAACATAAATCTGAAAATGGAGTTTATCGGCGATGCTGCTTTTTTTCGTCAAGTTATCGGCAAAAATGGCATAAGTTCTAAAAATATCCTTGCCCCCAAGTGGCGACGCTATAACAGCCTGAAAAACTTCATTGACATTTTGAAACTGCCTGTCGCGATCGTGCAGTCATTTTTCTATGTCTGGTTATATATGCCTGACCTGATTTTTTCAAAGGGCGGTTATGACTCATTTTTGCCTTCGCTTGTCGGTAGAATATTCCTGATCCCACTGGTAATTCATGAATCGGATGCCATACCCGGAAAGGCTAATCTATGGCTTGGCGGCAGAGCAAAAAAGATTTTCCTGGGATTTGAAGAAGCTAAAAACTATTTCAAAAATGGCAAAACTGAAACCGTCGGCAACCCGATAAGAAAAGGCTTACTCAACATAACCGACCGCACCAGCGCGATTACTTCGTTCAGTCTTGACCCAGCAAAACCCACGATTTTAATAACCGGCGCCAGCCAGGGAGCTCAAGTAATCAACAGAATCATCCTCTCATCGCTCGTTGAATTGACGAAACGTTTTCAGATTATCCATCAATGCGGCTTCAAAAATTATGATGAGACAAATGCCCAGATACTAAAAACAGTCAAAGAAGGTGAGACAAGCTACGGCCCCAATATCACCCAAAATTACAGGCTCTACCCGTTTTTTGATTTAGGCCAAATGGCGCTGGCTTATTCAGCGGCCGATGTCGTCGTTTGCCGCGCCGGCGGTCAGTCGATTTTTGAGGCCGCCGATCTTGGCAAACCATCTATTTTGATACCGCTTAAAGGCTCGGCCAATGACCATCAGCTTACTAATGCTAAAGAGTTTGCTAAATTCGGAGCGTTGGTTATTGAAGAAGATAATCTTACGCCGCATCTTTTAATCAACAGTATTCAGCACGTCTATGATAACCGGTCCACTATTTCTCAGAAGATAAGACAGTTTGCCAGGCCAGATGCCGCCAGAACGATTGCCCAAGATTTACTGAACATAATAGCCGGATAAAATAAATTATGCTTTGGCAAACCATAGGTTTTGATAAAATTAAAGGATTATTTAATAAGACTCTGAACGAGAATACGTTTGGCCATGCTTACATTTTTACGGGCGAAGATATGATCGGTAAAAAAACTTTTGCTCTCGAACTAGCCGGTATAGCCACTGGCCCTCAACCGTCAAAGTTCAATCCCGATGTATTATTCATAGACACGGCTAATTCAGAAAGCGGCCAGTCAATTACCATTGACGGCATACGTCAAGTCAAAAATTTTGTTTCTCTAAGCGCTTACAGCGGCAACCGTAAATTTATAATAATTGATGAAGCCCAACTAATGACCGATGAGGCCCAAAATGCATCGCTCAAAATACTTGAGGAACCGAATCCATCATCTATCATGATATTAGTAACTTCCAATCCAGGCTTGCTTTTGCCGACCGTCGTCTCGCGATGCCAAGAAATCAGGTTTCCGATGCACCGGCCCGCTGTTGTAAGGGAAATACTGGAGTCTGCCAGTTTGACCAAAACTCAAATTGAATTTCTGGCTGAATTTTGCGGCGGTCGTCTGGGCCTGGCCAAAAGGATTATTGCCGGAGATTCATTTGAAAATGTGAAAAAATCAGTGGAAGAACTTATGCATTTGATAAAGTCTGACCTAAACGAAAGACTGGCAGTCGCTCAAAAAATGACTGATGAAAAAAACAAAGCCGAATTAGCCGACAAAATTTTGTATTGGACCCTCTACTTGAGAACTCGCATAGACGAACCCAAAAGCCACAAGATACTAAACGGCCTACTCAGTCTCCATCGAACCCTCAATCAACCGCAATTCAACCAGCGTCTGGCACTAGAAAACTTCCTGGTCCAGTTTTAGATCGCCACGCTCTTTATTTACCCTGGATCTTCTTAAGCAATGAACTGATTGCCGAGGCGGTTTGCGGATCACCCGAAGAAAGCCCTGTGCCTTTTTGCAGATTGTCCAGGGCAAGATTAATTTTGTTTAAAGCGGCATAGATTAACCCAAGGTTATAGTAGATCTTGGGCTCAAGCGGTTTGAGCTTTTTTAAAATTTCGAGCATTGCCGCCGCACCCTCTAATTCTCCCCTGCCTGCGTAGATAACCGCCAAATTTTGATATGAAAATGGAAACGATGGGTCAACCTGTATCGCTTTTTTGTACTCCTGAATTGCCAGATCTATATTCCCCTTGTCTCTGTAAAGATTGGCTAGGTTGTAATGCGGCTGGGCAAAAGAGTCACCCTGCGGACCAGTAACTGCTTTTTGATAAGTTTCAATTGCTTTGTCCAATTCGCCATTGCCGGCATAATAATTGGCAAGGTTGTTCAATATCCTAATACTCAGAGGATTGTATTTCAAAATATCCTGATAGAATTTTACCGGATCGCTCCAAGCAACATTACGCTTGAAAGAAGCAATTGCGAAAAAAGAGAAGTAAGAAACTAAAACGGCAACAACTAAAGCGCGTGCCAAAATCCATTTTTTGATTATAAGAAAATCTAACAGCTTGTCCAGATAAAATCCGGCCAGAGTAAATAAACCAATAAGCGGCAGGTAAAGCCAATGTTCATAGATAAGGGCGTTTATCGGTACAATACCGGAGACGGGAGCCAAAGCGACGAAAAACCAAGACCAGGAGAAAAACCAGATTTTGCTTTGAAATTTTTGTTCCTTTTTGTATAAGACGAATCCACAATAAATAATCACGGCAACTATAAGCACACACAACCAGACTGGCCACTCTAAAATTGAAGTATTAACAGAAATTTCGCGCTCCATATGTAAGCCCAAGGGCACCAAGATCAGTTTAAAGTATTCAATCAGGGCATGACCGAAAGTGTACAAACGATAACTCAAATGGCGAGTGTACTCATTGGATTCCGAATAAAAATTCAATGTGTTTTGAAAATTCAAAATGGTTAATCTCAACATGGCGTAAACAGCCGTAAGTACCCAATACGGCCAAGTTTTAATCAGGGCATGCTTAAATTTTCTAAAAAAACTAAAATTAGCCTGGTTATCATTATCCGGCTTAGTATCCAAAAAAGAAACATAAAATATCACTAACAGAACCGGCAGAAGGACGGCGGTTTCTCTGCTCAATATAGCCAAAGCAAAAGAGGCTAAAGCTAGTAAATAATAGGCCATCGCTCCGGGTCTAACTTGACTTCTTATAAAAAACCACAGGGCCAAAAGCATGAAGAAAACCGACATCGGATCACCGCGGCCGGAAATATAAGTCACGGCTTCTGTTTGCAAAGGATGAATTAAAAATAAGAGCGCCGCCAGAAACGCCGGCAACTTTTTTTTGAAAACGTAAAAAAGTATCAGAAATATCAGGACACCGTTGGCAATATGGAAATCGTTGCTGACCAAATGATAGCCTAACGGCTTAACACCGTCTAAAACATAGTTGAAAGCAAAACTTACCAGGAGCAACGGCCGATAATAATTACTGCCCAGACCAAAGCCGGATAAAATATCCTTACTGAATATTTCTTTTAGATGAGAGAAGTTGTGGACAAAAGGATTGCTGATTATCCAATCGTCGTCATCCCAAAATAACTTATTGTGTAAGTTAGACGTATAAACAGCAAAACCGATTGCTATCAGCAAAAAGATAATAAGTAATTTATTTCTCATCTATTAATAATCTAATATAACCTGCGTCTGGCCGGAACATTGGGCTTCATAGAGCTTGACATCACCATTGATTAAACGGCCATAAGTTATAGAGGCGGTTAGGGCGTAAGACTTGGATTTGGGCGAAGCCGGCAAAGTAGCATCTATAGAGCTGCTACCATCCGGAATTTGCAAACCTGCGACAAGATTCGGGCCGACTTTGAGGTCGTCAGTTGGAGAAACATTCCATTTTATTTGTCTGGCCGGACTGTCAATACCTGTATAGGCAATGGTATTATTGATATTTTTGTATGTTGTCGGATTCAAAAACTCAAGTGTACCGCTAAGCTGGCATGTTGCCGGTTTTGTTAATTGGCTGTAGGGCACGCTTGGCGGAACTGATTGGCCGCCGTTGATAAGTTTTTCAATTTCTTGTGGCGTTAAAGATTGCAGATCTTTGCCGGATGGCTTGCCTAAAAATGTCGTATTCGGTCCGGGGTTAGGACTACCGGATATACTGGGGCTGGGAGAAGTATTACTGACCTGTATCTGGGAATTGCGTTGCCTAAAATGATTGACTAGAAACAAACCAAGTATCAACACTAATATTGATGCTATAATTACAATATTTTTATTCATGACCATATTTTATACCAAGTGTTTGTTTTTTTCAACTATCAAACCTAAAACCGCCGAAAGGCGGTTTTAGGTTTGATAGTTGAAAGTTATTGCTCTAAAACGTAGCCCGATGACACCCAGCCCATTTGACCGTTTGGCAATGTTATTTCAAACCAGCCGTTTTGTGAATCTTTTTTGTCAAACTGATCGCCGGGCATGAAGCCGCCTATGATCTTGCCTTTCAATGAAGGCAGACTACGGACATTAAGTTTCCTGATTCCTTTCTTGAGATTTAACTTACTTGCAATTTTGAGGTTAGCAAAATTATTACCGGAAACCACCTGCACATCGGACCAATTATAGCCGCCACTAGTAAAATCCTGTAAACTTTTTATCCAGTGAAGCCAGCCGCCATCATCTTGGACATAAACTTTTGGATCGCCTGACTTTCTGAATAATCTTGAATGTGTCATTGACGTACTTCCTGATGGCCACGGAGATATTGAAGGTGTTGGTGTCGGTGTCGGACTCTCCGTAACGCCCGGGGTGGGGGTAGGCGTCGGTGTGAATGTGACGGTATCACTCCCGCCGCCGCCGCCGCTACTGCTTAAGCTTGGGTAAATAGTACCGGATATTTGGGCATCACTGGGAGTAGATCTAAGGGCATAAGTTGTCGTGGTAGTAGTGTAACCGGATTTAGCAAAAGTTGCCGTTGTTGATGAATTTGAAAGAGGGACGGGACAATAATAGATGCCTGTTGTACCACCCTCCGTACAGGTGGTACCGCCAGAATCACCGGCAGTAAATGTAGCGCCACTGATTACCGCTCCGCTATAAGGCGCTGTCGTAAATTTATAAGCAAAAGGTAACTGGCTGCCATTAAAAGTACTCGTCTGGCTGTCATCAAAATCCGCAGATTGTGAAGCAGATATAAAATCTGAAAATGTGATAGCAACGGTTTTATTAACATAACCGGGAGCACCACCGGTCAAGGTACCGTTACCGGTAGCGGCAATATATTTATTGACACCACTATATGAAGCTGAAGCGGAACTGCCGTCATATGAAGCTGAAGCGGAACTGCCATTAAGGGTCAAGCTTGGAGTGCCTAACTCATTTTTAACACCAGTAACAACAAAATCATAATCCTGGCTGGCCCTGGCGGTAAAAGCAGCAGCAAGGCTGGAGGATGCCGGAAGTGCAACTGTCCATTTTCTTGTTACCCAACCATTAATGGAGGCTGATGCCGTGATTGTTGAGCCGTTTTTAAAATCACAACCGGCGTCAGTCATTTCTTTAGATTTAGAAGCGACTTTTATAATACCGTCTAGCGCCTGCGTGCTTTCGGAAGTGGTGTTATCAGTCACTGAACCGTTACCAGCAGCGCCACATGTCCAGTGAACTGTTACTCCTTTATCATTCAAGACGTCCAATTCAGTATCTACTCTGAAAAAAACGTACTCTGAAACATCGTTGGCGGCATTTGCTTTGTTCGGCAAAAGAAGAAAAGCAGAGATTAAAAATATTGGTAAAATCAAAAAACGACCAAGTGGTTTTAAGCGAAACAGTACTTTATTCATAAGTCAATTATACATTAACCCTGAAATCTATAAAAAGCATTAAGGTGGATAACTTTAATACAAGGGGCGGGAGCCGGTAAAATCAAAAACCGCCTTTCGGCGGTTTTTGATTTTACCGGCTAGCTATCCCTGCAAGGAAGATAGTAGCCGGATCAGACCAGGATTAGTGGAAGTTGATCCTCGGACCGGTTGTCGTTGAGTAATCTCTCAAGATACCTTGCACCGAAGTATTCGACTCAATCCTGCTTGTGCCTCCCTTATCAGTCCAGCCGATGAGGCCACCTTGGCTCTCATCTCTCAATAGAATCTGGACAAAGTCAGCCGCCCTGCCAGCATTGGTGTTTGCTGGTTTAGCGAATCCAGTGACGGTGGTGACTTTGAGGACGAAGGTCTTTGACTGGCCAGCTGGAATTTCAATATCTTTGATATCGAACAGGAAGCTAGCCGAAGCGGCTGAAAGCAATGGGCCAGCGTTAGCTGTCATCGTTGCCGTTCCCACTTGAGAGTTGTCGGAAGTATCTCTCATTTCTAAGACCAGGGTGTTTGTGTTTTCACCCGAAGCCAGAACAGCAAACTTGATTGAACCAGAGCCAGCAGTTGACGGGCCATCAAAGAAGACCGTGGCACCGTCAGTTGCCGAACCCATGGCATCAACTCTGAATCTGTACAGCTCCGCACCTACTGAAATGGTAGCGTTCGGATCCGATACAGCCAGACCGGTAAACTTCGGGAACGATCTATAGACATACATAGTCTGACCGCTAACTGCCGAGATACCGCTTGCGTCAACAACACTACCCGAACCTTCACCGACAGCTCGGAATTCATCCGTGCCTACAGCGCCTCCGCCTGACAGATCAAGTGTAAAGTTCACACCTGTAGCTCGGTAGAGCTCATTCGCCGTAGCCATGGTGGCACTGACCGCTACATCCAAAGTGTTGTCCTTCGGAACATATGGTCTGGTATCACCGCTAAAGGCAAATGATATTGATCCAGCACTATTTAGGGCACCACTAGAAGTAAGGGTGTCTCCAGCTTTGTCTTTGTAAGTAAGCTTGACCGAATCAATGTTGGTAGCCGCCGTTGAGCCGGTTGTACCTTTAACATTCAACCTTTCAACGTAGAAGCCCTCGTTCGTAGAAGTGAGTCTAAACTTAGAGAACGGAGCATCTGCTTGACCCCAATAAACCGCATTCTTGGTTGGATTATCAGGTGATGCAGCTGTGGCCAAGGTACCGACAGAACCAACTTGTACATTGGTCGTGAAGGTAGTCGCCGTACCATTAATCAAGTTGTTTGAATTAATGGTAGAGCTGTTTTGGTCGGTAGCTGAAACATCAGTCGCTCCAGCGATATCAAACTTAAACATATCTATCGTACCTGGGGTATTACCGCCAAGGTCAACCACTACCCACAGGGTCTTGGTTGTACCACCAGCAATCGGATAGGCCATATTCGTGAACTGCACCTTACCATCAGATGATAGGGTGTTGGAGCTCAAGGTGCCTACCGGCAAGCCGGTTGTAGCATCTATAAGTCTGACGGAGGATATTAATCCGTTAGCATCACCGGCAGCGACAGTACTACCGGCATCATCTCCGGTGTAACCGGTAATGGTTATTGTGTTAACGGTAACCGGATTACCAAGCGCCGTTGTCAGGTTGATACCTAACGCAGTAATGTTTGTTGCGCCCTTAACGAAAGTTCTGGTGCCGCTAGGTGTAGAAGCTAGGGACGCAGTCAAGGAAGAACCCTGCACGGTCATTGAGTTGCCGGAGATCACACCGGATGGAACAACATCAGATGACTTAAGAGCAGTGTTCGTGCCTGCATATTTCAAGAGGGTCGTGTCACCAGATGTACCCGCTTCGGTACCATAGCCGAATAATACGGCCTTGAAAGCGTTACCAGTGATCAAGTCGTTATCAACACTGCTGTTGGACTGCTTAACATCGGCAACAATTGCTAGATGTAAAACCTGTCCGCTATTTATCGTAAGGACATCCGTGAACTGTTTGGATACACCATTCTTGGATGAACCACAAGCGTTTGATTCAGCTGATCCGGTAGCAGAAACCAGGGTTGTAGAATTGCTTAGAGTGTTGAATGCGCTACCATCTTGCGGACCGACTAAGGCTACACCGGTATCACGGTTAATGATCTGAACATTGTTCAAATCACCGAAGCCGGCGGTAGCACTGGCGGTGACTGCACTATCGTAAGTGCCATCGGCATTTACATCTTTACAAAGGACGATAGTCGTCTTGCGAAGTTCTATAGCAGCCGCGGCAGTCATGTCGAAGTCCAATAAGTGAGTCTTAGTCGTGCTTGTAGAAACATTGGTTGCTGAAGGACCGACAAATGTCAGGGTCAGGATACCACCTTGTAAGGTGATAGTCCCGCCGGTCGTACCAGAACCACTACCCGAGACAGTCATACCGAATCCGAACTGGTCACCTAGAGCAAGTAAGTCAGAGCTCTGCTCGAAGTATAAGATAACGGTTTCGGCTCTCTTGGCATTACCGCTGATATCACCGAAAATCTTAATTATCCTATTATCTCCCTTGGCAATGAAGAATGGGCTACCGCTTAGATCGAAGACAACGTAGTTATCGGTTGTCACCACACCGTCAGCGATTTTGACACCATTGACTTCAGCTCTTACGTTGCTCAAATTGCTTGACTGCATTGATCCGCTTTGCAAAAGCTGCATGCGGGAAATTCTCGCGCCTTCTGTGGCGGTCGTAAACTTGAATTCACCAATTTGAACATTAGACTGACCAACATTTGGATTGGTTAACGAACCTGAAGTAGCGATCGTAAGAGTACCACCACTTTGACCAGTAACAGCCATGTTATTGCCTGCTACCGGGAATGAACCACCGATGGTACCGCTTGAAAGGACTACGTCAGAAGATGAATCAACTGAAAGATAGTTAACATCTCCCTGCGTGGCGGCATTCATATCGGCAACTACCGACAGCATCCTAGAACCGCTTATGGTCCAGTTAAGATTAGAGAAGGTAACACTGCCATCAGATGAAGATGGCGTTCTGCCAGATGTTAATCTGTGCGCTCCTTCATACAGATAGATGTTAGCGAAGTCACCGGTTGCGCCGGGACCTCTGCGGGTCACCCTCAAGCTGGACAAAACTCCGCTACCCGAGAAATTAAGCTTCAAATAGGTTACTCCTGTCGCACCCCTGGTAATACTTGCCGCTGAAGGGTTATCAGAAGCTAAGCTGACATTCACGTTGCCGCCTACTACTGGTGAGCCAGGGACTCTAGCATAGCTAGGAACTTGATTCACTGAAGTGTAGTTGGAACCCTTGGGATACCAGTTAAACTCATTGTCATTGATACAGAAAACCTTCTTGAAGAAATTGGGATCGTCAGCAACGGCTTGGGCGCCACTGGTGTTAACCCAGTGTAACATACCGGTATCTTCACCGTTCACCTCAACACCGTAAACCTTACCGTTGTTGTTTACGCTTCCCACCTCACAGTCTCTGAAGAGACCGGATGTCGTAAAGGCATCGCGGGTTGCCGGTGAAACATTCTTCACGCCGGCAAAACCGCCTGTGAGCTGACCGTAAAAAGTAAATATCACGGGGTTCAAAAATAATCTCTTGTAACCCCAGTCATTAACAATATATACATCCGGATCGTTTGAACCGGCAGCACTAATAGTGTTGCCTTCCTTCAATCCGTAGTCGGAAGGGGCCACTGCTCCTGCGTATTTAACATAGGAGACATAGGCTAGCCCTACGACAAGCAACATTGCTGTTGCCAACGCGAGGACGGAGAATACTTTTTTGAACTCCGCGTCCCTGCGGCTTAAAGCTATGTTCATAATAATTTTATTTTGCCCCTATCGTTAACTTGTCTAAAGACCAGAAAACAATAAGGAAATTAACGTCTTGAATTGAGAGTCTTGTTTGATTATCACGGTCTGGATAAGCCCGTCTGGGCAATCAGCTTAGATATTGCTTTCGACCGCAACATCTATATGCCGACCGTAAGTACTCGACCCTTAAGACTCATTTAGTAGAATAACAAAGAGAAAGAAAATCAAAACTTTATCAATTTGCAACATTTTATTAAATTTTCAACGTCCTTACATTGTAAACCAACACTAATGCCTAGGAGCTAGATATTAAATACTAGAAACTAGTGCCGGGCTACAAAAACGACAAAACAGCCAAAATGGCTATTCCAAAAAGGTTGCTTGTATTCTTACCATGAAAGTCATATTTTTAGCCTTATTTAAGCCTATATTACACCTTTGTCAAGTACGGCAGATTGTTTATAAAGCTTAGCAAAATTAGTAAAACAAGTCAACTGGAATATCTGTCTAACAACCTAACTCATTATAATCCTAGCAGGCAATTAAACAAACACAAGTACTCAAGTGTGGATAATTATTACAAGCTCTAAACAGCATTATAGCTTCGCTTCAAGGTGTTAACAAGCCATTCTGTGGATAATAACATTTATTTACCTGCCAACCAGCTAGCTAGTTTTGAGAGGTTTCAGACATTTTGAGGGTTCTTAAAGTTCTAGGTTAGTCAGCCTCATAAAATTACTACTGAAATTAAATACCCCCTCAACACAGACCATCACGTCTGGATTGATCTGGAATGACAACTTACGGGTGTCATTGTTGACATCATACAACAAGAAGCCCAGAGTTACAAAAAGATTTGATACATGACGTGATATGACATATGACATGATAGTTAGCCGAAATGGTTAATCTAAACTGTCTTAATAAATGACTAAAATGACCAATTGCAGGTTTAGTTTAATGATATAGGCATTAATATCTTTTAAAAACAGCTTGCATATTTTGATAATGACAAATGATGACAATGGTGTCGCGAAGTATCTGTCACCCTTGTCATCATCTGTGACATCATTGTCATCATTTGTCATATGTAGATAGGTACTGACCTTATCAACTTCAACTACTTGCTTAGTAACCGTCTCTCATAGAAAACTTATTTTCCAGAGGCCACTAGGATATTTTTGAAATATTATTGTGCTTGAATGTATACTGGTTTTAACGGGAACATCCTGACCATTAAGGCTGGCTACTGAATTTTTTTTAACCGCAAACGAGTAATGGAATTCTTTAATACCGGGTTGGTTTACACCACCGTCCTGCCAGGTAGTTTCTGTATTCTTTAGCTCAAGCGCCAGATCGTCAAGTAAACCCTTGCTTTGATATTCCTCAAGTGTTTTTTGCCAACTCTCCTGTTTGTCTGTAGTAAAATATTTACTTGCTAAACCGACGTCTCCTTTTTCTAGGGCGCTGATGAATAAATCAAATGTTTCTTGCGGGCTGGTGCCGCCATATCTATCGTTAAGATAAGTTCCCTGCATCTGTTTATTTACGGCATCCGCCGCTTGCCTATTCTGCCAAGCTTTGATCCATGGACCAAGATTCAACATTGCCCAAATAACAAAGCCGGCGAGTACTGCCAAAATAATGGCGACACGCCAGTGCCGCCACCATATAAATGTTTTTGACTTATCCACTGGTATCATCTTATATCATCTAATCATAGTATGAAATCAGATATCAAACAATAACAATCCCAAAAACCTATCCGGCGATATCACTTATTGAATAGACGACTTTTTTACCTTCACTTACGCGCCGGATTACATTCAACTTCACAAGTTCGCTTAGCTTGCGTTTTAGTGTCCGGCGAGAAAGACCGGGAATGGTTTTAAAAATCTCAGAATTTTGAATCTGGCCTTGACTCTTTACCAGATCAAAAATTCTTTGATGTAGGTGACCCATTTTTTTTAGTTCCTCAGAAATAACACTTCTTGATGGCTTCTCCGCTTTGGCATTAAGATCCGGTGTTAAAACATAAAAACCTATAATTGAATTTTTCAGTTTCAGCAATTCGCGCTCAAGGAACAGGGGAGTGATCGGTTCAGATAAATTAAGATATTTGACGATCTCTAACAGTCGGATAATGTTTTGTATTTGATTATATAATTCATGATCACGTCGCACAATATTAGAACTAGTTTTCCCCACCCTACTGTTTAATTTTAGAAATCTTACGAATTGTTCTAGAAATTGAGTTGCTTCCTGCTCGCAAAGGCCGGAAAAAAAATCATCCTTAACCTGGAGGCTGAGTCTCGTTAAAAGACGTGAGCATATAGCAAAAGTGTTGACTATATCATCTTCTCCTACCATCACCCAGTCTTACTACAGATTGGGAAATTTAGTCAATGCACCTGTGAGCACGGCGTTGATATTTGTTGAACCGATGATGACGGGTTTTTGGTTTTGGAAATCAATTAATCCCAAAATAGAACCGGAGTCATTAACTACCGATGCGCCGTAAAATTCCTGATCGGGAGCCAGTAAAATTTTAAACTGCTGGCCGCTATCATCCAACTGCGACACTAGGGTTTCTTCAACCAATGGCAAATCCTTATTTACGCTCTCTGACTTAGCAAAAATTAATAAGTGCTGGCCGAGTTTGGGTAAATTCATTTCTAAGCTTGCAACTTGGTAATCGTCAGCACCGGCTATTGAGACCAGGGCTACGTTAGATTTAAAACTTCTAAAAACAACTTTGGCCTTATAGATACCGCCATTAATTTTTATCTGAAAAAAATCAGCGTTGGCAGGAACCAGTGAATTAAGTGTGGCCGCCAGACCGTCTTGAGTAAGCATTATACCGCTGCCGGAACGCAGAAGTTCCCCTCCTAAAAAACTCTGCACCGCGACTACGCTTGGCGAAACATTACTTATGGCTTCAGAATAGTCAGAACTGGAAACAGGATTGATTTTTGGCTCATTTTGAGTATTTTTTGGCTGTTGGCTGGCAACTTTGGTCAGTATATCAGCGGTATTCAAAAAGTTAGTCCGGATGGTTATGGGCAAAATGAAAAGTGAACCGATGAGGCCGCCGGCTACGCCGGCGGCCGCCATCACTAAAATTTTCTTATAACTTGACATCTTATCTATACCGGATTAGATTAATGCAAGCATCTTAACAATTCCGGAGGAAAAGACAATGAGAAAACCTATGGCTGTTGTTTTGTTTACATTGGTTACTTTGATTTCCTGCAGTAGAATCAACCTGTCTGACGAGGCCAATCAAAAAAGGATGTCTGATCTTAAAAGCGGGCTATCATACGATATTAGCATTTCCGTAGATACAATTTTATTCAAAAATTTACCTGAAATTTTTATTATAGCCAAAGGAGTCGAGATCGATAGAGATAAAAATGAAATTACCGTAAAGGCTGGGGCATTGCTGTCAAATGTCGAAATTAGCCGTTATTACCTTATAAGACTAGACAATGATACTAAATTTTCACTACCATTAGGCGGCCGCATAACCATAAGACACGGCAATTCAACAGAGACCATTGAAAAATATTAATTCTCCCGTCTAATCTTTGCGCTGCCACAAGCAGCTTTTTTTATTTTGTTTCTCCGAGAATAACTTGGATAGTTTTTTCCTGGCCCTGACTTAGCATTTTCAAAGTAATCGTTTGACCGACAGCATAAGACTGAATCAGTTTAGCCAGATCATTGTTCTGATCTATTTTCTGTCCATTGACCTCAAGAATAATATCATTTTCACGTATGCCGGCATTATCGGCAGGCGAGCCGGGGCTAACAGCCAAGTCTGATTGAGTCTGGCCGTGTACCACCAATGCGCCATAATTAACAGAAAGATTATTTTTCTGCTTAATGTCGTCGGTTACTAGAATGTAGCGTATGCCAAGATAAGGATAACTTATTTTGCCGACTGTCTTAACCTGGTTAATATCACGTTTGGCTTGATTGATCGGCAAAGCAAAACCGATACTTTGAGCGCCTTGAACAATGGCGGCATTAATTCCGATCACCTGACCGGAAAGATTAAGAAGCGGCCCGCCGGAGTTGCCCGGATTGATAGCGGCATCTGTTTGGATTACCTGGTCCAATTGTTCAGACTGACCACCGCCGTCTGAAGCGGTAATTGACCGGGATAAACCGGAGATGACGCCCTTTGAAACGCTGTTTGAAAATTGGCCAAGCGCATTACCGATGGCAATGACCGTTTGTCCTATCTGGAGTTTACTGGAATCACCTAGGGCTAACGCCGGTAAACCGGAAGTGCTGATTTGGACCACAGCCAAGTCTTGAACCGGGTCTTTAGCCAGTATTTTAGCAGGATACTTTTTACCATCATTGGTGATGACTGTGAAATTGGCATTAGGAACATCTATGACGTGCTTATTAGTCAGTATCAAGCCGTCGGAACTTATGATAAAACCTGAACCGGCGGCAATTTGCTGCTGTTGTTTAGTGCTCGGCTGTTGCGGCTGAACATCGCATTGACTGCCCAGAAATTGTCTGAAAAATGGATCATTGCAAAAATTTTGAAGAGGACCATAGTTCTGCTGCTCGACAATACTGAGATCCTGTGTGGCGACGATACTTACTACCGATGGCGTGGCCTTTTTGACTACGCCGATTACCTTTGTTTCTTCATCAGTCGTAACCGGAGCCGGAGCAGTATGAGATACCTGATTGATAATCGGCGCTAAGCCAGCAGTGAAGAAAGTTGATCCATAATAACCAAAAAAAGCGCCGACTACGGCAGAAATTACAAAACTTAAAACAATAACAGACAATATTAGATTTTTTTTGAGTATTTGATCTACGTCCATAAATTTGTATTACGTTTAAGAGCTTAGTTTTGGTGCATAATCAATCATTTTGAGAATAATTCTTTGGCGCGATTCCAGAACTCAGGGTGATTTTGTTTTGTCTTCATCCAGTACCACCATTCCGCGCCCCAGAGATATTGACTATCAAAACTAGTTTTGCTGGCAAAATCAATCATTTCATTGAACTTATCAATCCCCATCCGGCTAAGAAGAATTTCGTTTGAAGTGCCGACAATCGGCATACGCAACCACGGTTCACCTGACAGCTCAATTATAATTGAAGGTTTTTTGCCGAAAAATATATCGATCAGATTCTCCTTAATTCTGAAAAATGCCGGCGTGATAGGGTAGCGCAAGGGACCGGTAGTCCACCAGACATAGAGATACATGCTGGCTCCAAAAATATCTCCATGCTGATACGCCTTATACCAGGTCCCGAATTCGCCGCTGTCGGTTATAAGAACCGGATGTGCCGGATCAAGCTGGTGTACTAGGGCAATCTCTTTTTTAAAGAATTCTTCATCTACCGGCCCGCAAAGCGAACGGCTGAAAAAGGCGAGATAGGGCTCATTTTCAACCTGCCAGTATTTAATATTTTTATAACTCTTGTACCTGTTAACTACGGTAGTGATGTAATCAATCAGTTTTTGTTGTTTTGTCTCAAGCGGCAGATCTTTAGCCCAATCGGGCTCGTGGCATTCCGGCCAGCCGGGCAAACGCCGGCCAACGGCCAGAATCACTGAAGCGCCGCTTTTTTGGGCTTCCTGCATCTGAAAGTCAAGCTCTGAAAAATTATATTTGCCGTCCTTGAGTTCCGTCAGCGGCCAATGGGCGGTAAATCTGAAATTGCGTACCTTCAGATCATCAAGTAGTGCAAGATATGTCTTCTTCCAATCAAGACCCAGCTCATCCGAATGGAACTTGCTGAAAGAAACTCCGTAGATAATATGTTTGGGCAGAGAACGCAAAGACAAAAGATAAAAGGCAAGTACTATCAAGCCAACAACTATAAGAAATTTATGGAGTTTTCTCATTTAAGCTATGCGACGACAATTAGATGAAAAGCAAAATAAAGCCGGCGATTATCAGCCCCGTGGCAAGCGACTTGTGTAAAATCGCATGCCGTTCGTGTATGGTTTCGTTGAAATATTCCGGGAATTTCTTGGTGAAAATAACGGCGATCAAAAGAAGGAAGACAAATTGCAGACTTGATAGGGCATTTACGATTGAGACTTCGCCGAGTTTGATGGAGTAAAGCACCAGCACGGATGCCAGGCCGGCGAGGGCCTTGTTCATCACGAGGGTAAATTTGGTTGATAGCGACGATTCTTTTGCGCTTGCAAAGATCGCACTTCTAGTGACTGGCCGTAACAGGAACAAAAGAACGGTAGGTACTACCATTATTCTAGACCAGAAAAAGCCGTTCCAGAAGGTGGTCTGATTGAAAATATCTTTTATAAAAACCGAGGACAGGCCGAACAAAACTCCGCCGATCAATAAAAAAACTGAAGCGCGCCAGGAAAGCCGGAAGTATGACATCAAGAGCATGCCGCAGATCATCAAAACTGCGGCTATAGTAAAGTTACCGCTTAATCTGCTGCCCAAGGCTACTGTGCTGAAGATAAGAGTCGCTATCGTGCTGATTAATCCAAAAACCGGAGCGACATCGGAAGCATCGGAAATCTTCAAGGACTCAAAAAGTAACAGCAAGGCAAAAGTGAAACTTAGACCCGCCATCAAGGATAAACTTAGGACCGCCGCTGACGGCATCAATACCAGACCGAAAGGCACAAGTAGGATGACTACAGCCGACAGCCCTCCAACGTAGAAAGTATAAGCAACCGGCTCTCTGATTGTCCGCGTGATAATCAAACTCTTATCAACTAACGTGACGACGGCGTTTATGAATTGAGCGATAACAACTATATAAATCCAGATCATAAAAATAGTTATTAGTTCCTAGTTGCTAGTTTCTAGTGAATTTGTTTGGCAGATTTTTTTATATTCATAAGCCGATGGCCTGATTTTACGCTCCAAAGTACCGTAATCAATTTCCACAAGACCGAACCTCTTGCTGAAACCATGTGCCCACTCAAAATTATCCAGAAGCGACCAGTAAAAATAGCCGCGGACATCCGCGCCGTCATGAATCGCCCGATGGACCCAATACAGATGATCTTTTATAAATTTAGCCCTCTTGGTATCGGCGGCATCGGCAATACCGTTTTCGGTAATATAGATCGGCTTTTGATATTTTTTAAGCTCCATTAATACATGGTGGATCGCTCTGGGATATATCGGCCAGCCCATATCAGATTTTTGTTCATAAAATTTGTATCCGAAATGTTTATGAAAATAGAAGTTCAGACCTATAAAGTCTTGCTGCCTGCTGATCTTTTTTAAAAAATAATGGTTCCAAAAAAGTTTTCTTATGGGCTGAATTGTGCGACCTAACAGGTTGAATTTTGTTGAGTCAAAGTCAAAGTTATTTTTTGCAATACCCACTTTAAGATTTGGGTTTATCTTTTTAATAATATTGTACGACGTTAGGTGAGAGGATATTAAGGTTTTTATAACTTTCCAAAAAGCAAATGGGTTGAATTTAAATGGAGGCCAATAGCGTTTCATATAACCAGCCCAAGCATAAACAAACGGCTCATTGATTGTAATCCAAAATTTGGCCCCTATCCCCCCTTGGCTCGCCGTAGCTTCCTTGTCCGCCGAAGCTTCAGCGTAGGAGGAAGCGGAGGCGGCTAGCCGGCTGACCACATATTCGCAATATCTGGCAAAATAAAAAGGCGCTTTTTTGTTTTCAAAGCCGCCCATATGCGCAAACCAAATTGGCAAAGTGAAATGCCAGAGGGTTACGAATGGCTCTAATCCCCGCTCATGAAGCGCCTGCAATACCTTGCGATAATGTTCAATCGCACCCTCATCAAACTTTCCTTCTTCTGGCTCGATCCGCGCCCATTCTATTGAGAAGCGGTGAGCATTTTGTCCCAGATTGCGGGCAATATCAAAGTCTGATTCATAGCGATTATAATGATCACAAGCGCGACCAGCCAGTGGCAAAGATTTTGCCCTAGCTAGAGCTTGCCTGCTCAAGTTTGGCCATGCCAAAGTTGGTTGGGCCCAGTCGTTATTTTCTATCCCGCCCTCCACTTGATACGCCGAAGTTGCGCTACCCCAATAAAAACCTTCGGGAAATTTTGACTTTTCAGCCATGAAACAATTATAGCATAGAATAAAAGCTCCTAGGCGGAGCTTAAAAAAAAACAGAGACAAATCTAGCGGAAATATGACGGCCCGACAATGAAATGATGGCTAATATTATCCGGCACAATCAGGAACAACAAGAACTTGATTACAGCAAAAGCTGGAACCAGGAAATACAGATTGCGGTATTTGAGAAATATTCTTGAGCTGAAATAGCCGCCGATTAGAGCGATCAGCATCAGGAACGGGTTGGGAAAATGAACTACAGAGAAGAACAGACCAGCGAGTTTAGATATCTGTTTATTTTTGTCGTTAAAATTTATTTCCACACGGTAGAATATCAATAAACGATTAACGAAGTAGCCACAAAGCAAATATTGCTGTATCAGACCTGATTTGAGATCATTCATCAGATTACCCAGGGCGTGAGACGCAGTCATTGGCCGCCAGGGAGAAGCACAAACAATTACGATCATAGTGGCCAGAATGAATACCGTCCAATCTGAGTCAAACATTTCAACAAAACATTTTTTGATATCTCTCGGCCAGAAACCTATCTCGTAGGGTCCCTCTTTACGGACTACATGCGACAAGATGACGACACCAAGAACCATCAACCAATCACGACTACCCCGCAGAAACCAGATATATTCCAGCAGTAACGTCAACACCAGCAAAGCTTCAATTAGTGTCAGCCAATCGTGACCACGTGTTTGTTTGTGCTGTGTCTTACTCCGCACATTCAACAAATCCAATTTCAACATGTTAAACACCTCCCCATTTTTCAAAAAAACTATTTTTCAGGTTTTTCAGGATAATACGGCGTTCGCGCCTGGAATAAGTCAGGTATCCAGCTTGCCTAAGACTATTCATTTGCAAGTTTACCTCTATGCGAGAAGCTCCTATATAACTCGCCAAATCTTTTTGAATAAAATAGCGAATCTCGACACCTTCTTCAGTTTTTTCGCCGATACGATTTCCCAAATCACGCAGTGCATCAATCAATCTATCGCCGAGCACATGACTACACAGTGAAAAGATACGCCTATTTCTTTCAATAATTCTCTTAACGAATACCCTGGTCAATGCCATGCCCAATTCTGGTTTGTTTCTAATTGCTCTGGTTACATCATTGTACATCCACCAAATGAGTTTACAATTCTGCAATGCCACTGCTTTGTATATGCGCTGATTCTGGATTAAGCATTCTTCTCCGAAAACATCACCTGGAAAACAAAAATCTACAATCGTCTGTTTACCACCTTCATCTATCCTGACTAGTTTGACGGATCCCTTGCTAACCAGATACAAGATATCGCTGATAACTCGCGGTTCAAAAATTGTATCTTTTTTATTGAATTCAGCCATTGTTGCCGATGGTGGCAGAAGCGACAATAGACGGTCTATGCTAGGATTAAGCGGAGTTGGCATTTTGGGCCTCCTCTTTCTTTTATTATTCAATTTTCAAATGAACTGTTCTCTTAATTTATCACATAATACAACTTTGTCAATACTAAATTAACACTAATCTTCTGGCAATCTCTCTTTACTCGTCCTGGGTTTTTGTTGGTCCAGTCCCGATTTTGTTGTCGCCAAAATGGCGACTTACAAAATCGAGGATCCTCGATTTTTCAACCAAACCATTCTGGTTTGGGAAAAATCGGGACCATTCCTTATTATTCAGGGAGTCTTTCTTTGCTAGTTCTAGGTTTTTGCTTCTCTAACCATTCTTTGACAAATAATGTCGCCCGGACATCATCTTCATTGTATTTGATTATCTTGTCTTTAATCTTATTGTCGTTTTTTTCAAGCCATTCGTTGTACCAGACGACAGATTCCGCGCCGCCGGCGTCTTCCGCTTGCCAGGCAAAACCCAAGTACTTGGCCACGTCCTTGAGACTGTAGAAATATAATGGCAGAACTGCCGTTTCGATCACCTTCCAATGCAGATCAATGGTGTTGTTTTTGAATTTGTCTTCTAAGACGAGAGAAATGCCGTATTTTTGCGCCAAACGATTGAAGACCTCACGCTCGTAGTAGGAATAATGGTAAATTACGAAATCGTCCAGTGATTCCAAAAAATCCAAAAACTCGCGCCAGATTCTTTCTTCGTCTTTTTTATCATCGGCCCAAAAATATTTGTACTCGGTATTGCCGTCGGCGTGTTTGATCAGCGCGCCCAGGAGGTAGTCTATAGTTTCTGTCGGATCGGACTCTATATCAAAGTAAATTTCGGTAGACACCTGCGGGAACTCGCTTTTTTTGAGAATCTTCGGTTCGTTTGAGAGCAAAACCTGTGCCTGGTTAAAGAAACGCAAAATTTTATCAAAGGGCCACTCCTCAAATTTCAGCCGCAGATCGTCAATGTCGGCTTCGGCCAAATCTTTAACCGTACGGATGCCGATATCGTAAAAACGTCGCTGATCATTCTGGCTCAAACGGTAAATCAGCGAGATGTCATCACAGCCCTTGGTTTCTTCCACGCAAAGAGAATACCAGGGCGACTGCTTACAGCCGCTTTTGAGAAACGGCGGCGGCTTTTCGCCGTCCAGTATCTTTTCTATACGCTCACGGGTCAGATGGAAATAATCAAGGAAGTCATCGGTCATGAATGATCGCTCTTCACCGTCAGCATTGATAATATAGGCATCACGCGGCATCACACCCTGCAGACGTTCCAATATTAAACTGTAAAAAACCAGCTGGAATTTGTATTCATCGCGCATCTCGCGCCCGCTTTTGATATCATAGACCACATAGTAATTATCGCCGAAATTAGATTTCATGCCCTTTTCAACCGGCCGCGCTTCAAGCAGATCGGGAATGCCGACCCAGTATTCATCCATCAAGACGCCGTGATAAATATTTTTGCCCTGCTTCATCAGTTCAAGCGTAGTCAGAAATGCCTCGTCCAGATCGCGGAGGAGTTCTGGCTTAACCTCTTCAAATACTCGTGACTTGATCATTTCTCTTTCATGCTTGAGGCCGTTCTTATGTATCATCTCAATCAGCGGCGGGATTTGGCCCTTTCTGGACTGATCACCGTAAATGTCATACCAAATCCAATGCGGACACTGGAAAAATTTATAGAAATGCTCCCCCGTTAGTTTGTACTTTTTATCTGGCATGATAATTCAATTAAAATATTAAGATTCTCATGTTTGCCCAAATTCAAGGCAAAAGATGAGTATTGAGCGAGGCGTACTATAGCTACGACGAGCTCAAACGGAATCTTTTAACGAAGAAATTGGGCAAAACCGCAGGGCTTGAATCGCGGCAAGCCCCTAAGATTTCGGGCTTCGCGATTCAAGCATTTGAATCTTGCACGTGATTAAAATGCTGCATTGCCCAATTGCAATGCTGACATTCGGCGCCAGAGTCTGGCGGGACGTCAGAATGGGCAAGCTCAACTGCTTTTTTGAAAATATCGTAGACGTAGGTCGGGTCAGCATCCACTTCACGCACCTCTCCGCGAAATGGCAATCGGCCTCTGAAGCCGTCGGTTTTGTCCACCTGATAGAAAACAAAGTATCCTTTGCGTGCAGTTTTGTGACCGAGCTGTTCCAAGATGTAAGTGTAGACGTCCATCTGCATTTTATAATCATCATAAACGGAAATCTCTTTGGCACCGGATGATTTGTAATCAATGACTGCAAGTGAACCATTTTGGAATTCCAACATGTCATCCACCGCCCCGAAGAGCGTGGCATCAAGACCTTCGTCATGGTACTTAAGACCCTCAAAATTGTTGCGCCACTTTTTAAGTTGCTCCTGATCGGGGAAAAGCTTGGCTTCCGCCAGGCCCTTGAAACCGACCAAGACCGGATGCATTATTCCGCGTTCGCGATAGCCGTCAAACTCGGCCTTGAGCAATTGGTCCACCGCAATAGATAACGTATAGGGATAGCCCTGTGGCCGACCCAGACCTTTGTGTTTGTATAACCAAAAACAGCGCGGACATTCTTTCATCAGCTGTAGGTTAGCGCGCGATATTTTAAGAAGTTTTGAGGTTTTAAAATAAGCCATATTTATTGGCTGACTTTTACTTACTCTAACAAATCCCCCAGCTCTTGCAAAATTTCGTCTGGGATCGGGATTGGTTTGCCGACGGGGCTGATGCCCGGATAACGCCAAGCAGAAATTATACGTACTTTGGGCCTAGTAAACATAGCTGCGGGCTGGACGTTTGAGGTCGGCCTTTGGCCGACCTCAAAATACATCACCCAAATTTCCTGGGGTCTTTTTTTATTACTGCCCGGCTGCATAACACCGATTGTACCAGGAGCAATTCCGTCTTCTTTTCTTTTAGGAAACCTGACTATCCTTTTTATCAAACTTTCCGATATCCCATAATAAAGCATCTTGTCTTTAACATGATTGGTCCATTGATATTTGTCGTCGTTTTTTGGAAGTTTAAAACCTAACATGATTAAACTCTTTTCCATTCCGTTTTTTTGCCAAGCCTTACCCCATCAGCCATGATCAGCTCTTCGTAAATTCCATCAATAAAATCGTATCCTTTGGCCTCTTCCGATGTGACCCAGGCATGTTGGTCGGCTTCTCCTTCCTGTAGTTTAACCTCACCGGAAACGTAATCGGCCAAACAAGTAATTGCGATAGATGGCGTACCGTCTGCATGAATAGTCGCCAAACTGGTAACATACCGGATATTGCCTATATCAATACCCACCTCCTCGGCTACCTCCCTTCTCAAAACCCGTTCTAAAACATTATACCAATAATTCTCTGTGTCTTTGGGCCAATTCACATAGTCGCTGGTTTCGAGCTTGCCGCCGGGTACCGTCCACTTTCCGGGAAATCTTTTTTTACTTTTGGAACGACGGGTAATCAAATACTTACCGTCCCTATAGACTATAGCGGCCATGACGACTTCATGAAGGTATTGATTTGTAATTTCCATTTTATTTCAACTCTAAAACGACTAGACCAAATTTTTTAATTTTTTCTTTGTATTTGGGGTAACTATAGTAAGCCGCTTTCAAATCTTCTACAGATTTAGCTTCCGGTTCAACGTCTTTGAGTTTACACTTTTTTAGCATGTCTTCAACCGTCTTGAACTTCCTGACGGTCTTTATTCTTTTTTCAAATCTATTTTTACCGCAAACCAAAACTAATACGTCCCCGGCTTTTATGTCTTTATACCTGACCGTTGCCGCCCGCGTTTCAATTGTTTTCCTGCCGGTCTTAATATTCTGCCAAGTTTTTTGGTTTATTGCTCGAAAGCGTAGGGTATATTTTTTGGATTTTTCTGCTCCCATATTTTTTAAGTGTTAAACTTAATGCTCTTTAGTCCAGTAACTCTAACTTTTGCTTTTCAAAACCAAACAATTTTTCATATATTAATTCGATCTTTTTGGGTTTCAGAACATACCAAGAATCACCCTGCAGAACATCGTCTGTTTCTTTCGGTTCCGGTTTCTGTCTTTTGCTATAGTGCTTCTTAGCTAAGTCATATCGTGGGCCTTCAATTTTGCCCGCCACACCGTCGAATTGTATTCCTAAGCTATTCTCTCCTGGCCCACTCACGGTAATTGTTCCGGCCACTTTGTTATTTTTAAGAATCGCTTGCGAATGCCGCACGTCAGGATCCGACATCCAATAAATATTCATTGCATCATCGTAAATATAAATAACATCGGCAACCCAAACACCACCATCATCTTGTATGGCCAAACTCATCAGATAACCTTTTCCTAAAACCTCCTCGATTAAATCTTGAATATTGTCTTCCATAGGAATTAGTCTCCAATATACTCAAATCTTGGCATCTTTTTGCCGTTAACCTCAACATTTTCCATGAACATCTTTAAACGGTCGAACCCATAATGGAGAGACTTCGTTATCATATAAAGCCTCGTACACAACAAGATCTTCAAGGGTTTCGCTATGTTTGGCAATACCAACTACTCTATATTTCTTCCCATTGTAATGTCTGTATTTTCCTAATTTAAGCATATTATTTCCCATGGCATTTTTTATCCCAGTAGCAGAAGCTTCGCTTCACTACGGGACTGCGAAATGTCACTTACCGTGACATTTCTTGAATTTTTTGCCGGAGCCACACCAACAGGGATCGTTGCGGCCGATGTTGGGATGTTCGGATGTCTGCGGCGTTTGCCTAGTGGATTCGTTTTTCATTTGGTTAGCGACAGAACCTGTAGGTACAATATCTTCTTTTTTTTCTTGGATGTTAAGCGTCTTGGGCTGATTCACAAAACCGACTTTGAAAATCATATTTACCACCTGCGCGCCGATTACAGCTTGCAGTTGGTTAAATAATTTCTGGCCTTCAATTTTGTACTCCACTAAAGGATCGCGCTGGCCATAGGCACGCAAACGTACAGAATCGCGCAAATATTCCATCTGTTCAAGATGATCAACCCAAAGTTCATCAATTACTCGTAGTAAGACCATTCTCTCAAGATGACGCATTGCCTCGGCAGTAACTTGCTTCTCGCGCTTGGCATATGCAAAATCAATTATTTGGTGCAAAAATTCTGAAATCTGATTTACATCTCTGCTTGCAGAAATTTCATTCAGTTTGGCATGCAAAGTATTATCAACCGGCAGAATAGCCTTGATGTTTTCTGCTATTTCTTCAACATTCCAATCGCCGTTTTCGGAAGAAGTATTAAACTGGATGATTTTATCAATCTGCTCATGTGCATAGTCAATAATTTTTTCCTTGATATCGGATGATTCCAATGTTTCACGGCGCAACTGGTAAATCGCTTTTCTGTGTTTGTTCATGACATCATCGTATTCCAGGACGTATTTACGGATGTCAAAATTATTGCCTTCAATTTTGGACTGCGCCTGTTCAATCGCACTGGCAACAAACCTATTTTCAATAACATCGTCTTCGCCGACACCCAGTCGGTCCATTAGATTCGTCAGCCGGTCACCGCCGAATATCCTGACCAGATCATCTTCGGTAGAAACAAAAAACTGCGACGATCCCGGATCACCCTGACGACCGGCGCGGCCGCGCAATTGATTATCTATACGGCGGGCTTCGTGACGTTCGGTACCTATGATATGCAGGCCCCCAGCTTCGCGAACCCCGTTCGCTTCCTCGGGCAAAGGCGGATTACCGCCAAGTATTATGTCTACGCCCCTGCCGGCCATATTCGTCGCCACTGTCACCGAGCCGAACCGGCCGGCTTGGGCTATTACCTCGCCTTCCTGTTCATGGTTTTTGGCGTTTAATACTTTATGTGGCACGCCCTCACGCTCAAGATAAGCCGACAATATTTCATTTTTGGTGATAGAAACTGTGCCCACAAGCACCGGCTGGCCGGACATATGACGCTCTTTGATTTCAGCAACAATGGCTTTCAGCTTGCCGGTTTCTGTTTTGTAAATTCTATCCGTCAAATCAGTACGGACCATCTGTTTGTTGGTCGGCATGGTTATAGTTTCAAGATTGTAAACTTTATGGAATTCTTCCGCTGATGTCTGGGCGGTACCGGTCATGCCGGCAAGTTTGTCGTATAAGCGAAAATAATTCTGGAAAGTTATCGTTGCCAAAGTACGCGATTCTTTCTGGACATAAACACCCTCCTTGGCTTCAACCGCCTGGTGCAGACCCTCTGACCAGCGCCGGCCAGGCATGAGGCGCCCGGTGAACTCATCAACGATTATCACCTCGCCGTCTTTGACGACATAATCCTTATCTTTGTGGAAAAGTATCTGCGCTTTGAGCGCCTGTTCCATATGATGCACATACCTGGTGCCGCCTTCCTCATAAATGTTTTTGAGATTTAGCATATTCTCAACTTTTTCTATGCCTTTTTCGGTTATTGAAACCGCTTTCAGCTTTTCGTCTACGTTATAATCTTCGTTTTCCTGAAGGCGCGGCACGATTTTGGCGAATGTTTCATAAAGTTTCGTGGATTCAGAGTCTGGCGCGGAAATAATCAGCGGCGTACGCGCCTCATCAATCAAGATGGAGTCAATTTCGTCAACGATAGCGAAGTGGTGCGACCTGGCTTGAACGACTTGGCTCAACTCATAAGCCATATTGTCGCGCAAGTAATCAAAACCGTATTCATTATTGGTGCCATAGGTAATATCGGCCTCATAAGCGGCGCGGCGGCTGACCGGGCGCAGGAATTCATGGACGACTCGGAAAGCGCCTTCAGTGTCGCGAATCTTATCAAGTCTTTTTTCTGTGTCCGAATTATCATTCTCCTTTTTTGTTTCTTGATGCAAGGGATCGTACAGATAACTGGCTTCATGGTTGATACAGCCGATACTCAAGCCGAGAGCGTGATAAATCTGACCCATCCAAACAGCATCTCGGCGGGAGAGATAGTCATTGACGGTCACGATGTGCACTCCGCCACCAGTAATGGCGTTAAGGTAAGCCGGTAAAGTCGCAACCAGTGTCTTACCTTCACCTGTTTTCATCTCGGCAATACTGCCTTTGTGAAGCGTAATACCGCCCATCAGCTGGACGTCAAAATGGCGCTGGCCGAGCGTGCGTTTAGCCGCTTCGCGCACGGCGGCAAAGGCTTCCGGCAAAACATCATCAAGCGATCCGCCCGCAGCTAATTGTTCTCTGAATTCCTGCGTTTTACCGCGCAGTTCCTCAATTGAAAAATGCTCGAACGTCGGTTCGAGCTCATTAATATTATTAATAATCGGTTGGTAATTCTGCACCGTCCGCTTATTGGCATCACCAAAAATCTTAGAGAGTATAGACATCTTATTAGTCAATTTTACCATAAATCTCAGGGGATTACAAACTCATCATTTTGAATTTTTGAAAAAGAAAACAGGCCTAGACCTGTTGTGTTTGCGATTCTTTTGAAGGTTTTTTGTATTCTATCAAAAGTTGTTTGATTACTTCAGAACTTAGTTCAAATCCCATTACCCTTTGGACTTGCA
>JBGQJN010000005.1:0-42773 GCA_041499075.1 Minisyncoccia bacterium
AACGACGAGACTGAGACACGGCTCGTACACCTACGGGTGGCAGCAGTCGAGAATATTCGACAATGGGCGAAAGCCTGATCGAGCGACGCCGCGTGCAGGAAGAAGGCCTTCGGGTTGTAAACTGCTTTTGCGTGGGAAAAATAGCCCTCCGACTCTGGGTATTCTATTCGTTTTGACGGCGTGAATTTTAATCGTATTCGCGACGCGAGGACGAAATTGTAGTTAATACTACATTGAGAACGAGAAACAAAGAAGACGATAAAAATTCGCCCGCCCATCGGGAAGCGAAATAATGGGCGATTTCTTTGTTACTCCTCTTCGTAGTAGCGCTAGCTACAATTTCATCGTCGTGCCTCGAAATCGCCTCATTTTTTCGCTTTCAAAACGGAATAAATACCCAGAGTCGGGGGGCCCTGATTGTACCACGAGAATAAGGGGTTGCTAACTCTGTGCCAGCAGCAGCGGTAATACAGAGACCCCAAGCGTTATCCGGAATCACTGGGCGTAAAGCACAAGTAGTCGGCGATTATAGTCTGATGTTAAATCTCATGGCTCAACCGTGAGGCCGCATCAGAAACGTAATTGCTTGAGCGAGTCAGAGGCAAGCGGAACGTGCGGTGTAGCGGTGAAATGCGTTGATATCGCACGGAACACCAAAAGCGAAGGCAGCTTGCTAGGGCTTTGCTGACGATCAGTTGTGAAAGCGTGGGCATAAAAAAGGATTAGATACCCTTGTATTCCACGCCCTAAACGATGCAGATTAGCTATCGGGAGCATCGACCCTTCCGGTGGCGCAGCTAACGCGTTAAATCTGCCGCCTGGGAAGTACGATCGCAAGATTAAAACTCAAAGGAATAGGCGGGAGCTCGCACAAGCGGTGGATCATGTGGTTCAATTCGACACAAACCGAAAAACCTCACCAGGGCTTGAAATTCTAGTGAAATCCCCGGGAAACCGGGGCTCCCGCAAGGCACTAGTTCAGGTGGTGCACGGCTGTCGTCAGCTCGTCAGGTGACTGGTTCCCTTAAGTGGGGAAACGAGCGCAACCTTTGTCGTCTGTTATAAGTGTCAGGCGAGACTGCCAGGGTTGACCTGGAGGAAGGAGAAGATGACGTCAAGTCAGCGTGCCCCTTTGATGCCCTGGGCTACACACATGATACAATGGGAAGTAACAATGGGTTGCCAAACCGCGAGGTGGAGCTAATCCCATCAAACCTTCCCTCAGTTCGGATAGGAGGCTGAAACTTGCCTCCTTGAAGCTGGAATCGCTAGTAATCGCAGATCAGCATGCTGCGGTGAATACGTTCTCGAGCTTTGCACTCACCGCCCGTCAATGCAAGGGAGCCGGGAATACCCGAAGACCCATTTTTATTAGTGGGGCCACGGTAGGCTCGGTAACAAGGCATAAGTCGTAACAAGGCACGGGTAGCGGAAGCTGCTCGTGGATCACCTCCTTTCTAAATTTTTCTTAGGAAAAATCAAATTTCCTTCGGAAATTTTAGAACAAGGTGTCGATATAGGTTGTAAGAGGTTTGCTTGCTTGTCCGTCCATAGTCCTGAGTTTATCGAAGGGCGAAGGAGGGTCGATGCGGTAAACGCGCGATATTAGAGACCGGTAAATGTGCCTTTGATATTGCGTCAACTCTTGTAATCTATGGTCAGCCGTTTTGACCTAATTAAATGGCGTTTATAGATGTCGAAAATCTAAACTCTGGTTAACGATAAGAGATCGTGTTGCTAAAATCTGGCTTGCCCAGTGAAATTTGCGAAGCAAATATTTTACGGTATAAGAGATAATAAATCAAAACCCGCCGTTAGGCGGGTTTTGATTTACTTAATTTTATATTTCGTGCTCTTGTTCAAATTTTTGCAATTCTTCCAATGCTTCTTCCGCTTCCTTCTTTAATCGAGCATGCTCTGCTTTAATTTTCTCATCTTTAGTTTTTAAACCAGCATATTCAATGCCAGATTTTAGGAATCTAATAAGGTCTCCAACCCCTCGAATCCCTTCTTGTTGCAACTCCTGATGTCTTTTTCAGGAATCTGCTAATAATTTTTTTTCATAGCTCATAAAACCCCCTTCTATTTTATTTATTTAATTTGGTAAGTTAGCGTTATATCCACCGTAATCTCGTTTTCGCCGCTGGGGACGGATGGCCCGCCGCCTAGACCGCCTTGAGCTTTAACATCATACATGATGGGTCCCGGATAGCCGTTGAAGCCCTCGGAAAAATTAATAATTTTACCTAACCGGATGCCGATCTGGCTTTCAAGAGTATTCGCTTTGGCTTTAGCATCGGCTATGGCTTTGGCTCGGGCATCATCTTTAAGCTTTTCCGGGTTATCAATGCTGTATGTCAGTTGTCCGACTTGATTGGCTCCGGCGGCAACGACACCATCCAGAACTTGGCTAACTTTGTTAAGATCGCGTACCTTGATCTCCAGCGATTCCACCACTTGATAGCCGCTTATCCGGGGATTGTTGTCTATAACAGGTGGTACCGGCTCCGGCATGATAACTGATGTTCCAGCTCCGGCTGAGCCGCCGGAAACGCCATTCAAGATGTAGGGAACTGGTCTCGGATAAACATACTGGGGATAGATATTGTAGCCGGTGGTCTTAATGTCCTTATCAGCGACCCCGTTTTTCTTCAAGAAATCTACGACGGTCTGTGATTTTTTGGAGTTCGCGTCTTGAGCGGCTTTTGAAGTCGTTGCCTGTGTCACGATAGCTAGATCAATGACGGCAATATCGGGCTTGGCTGAGACCTTGCCCTCGCCGCTGAATGAAACCACGTTTGTCGTAGTCGCGGTATTAACTTTCTGATTTATGCTGACTAAAACAAAAACCACAAGGACGATAACCAGCGCAGTTAATGCCCAATAAAGAATTGTCTTTTGAAGTTTGTCCATAAATGTATAATATCAGTTATACGATGCCCAAGCAACAGGTATACTTAATTCTTGATAATATTCGCAGTGCCTATAATGTCGGCTCTATTTTTCGTACAGCCGATGCGGCCGGTGTGGGCAGGATTTACTTATGCGGCATAACCCCGGTCCCGCCGCACACTAAGATTGCCAAAACCGCCCTTGGTGCTGAGAAATATCTGTCCTGGGAATATCATAGACAGACCTGGAGATTACTTGATAAGTTAAAGAAAGAAGGCATCCAAATCATAGCTCTCGAACAAACGAGTGGCGCGATTGATTATGGGAAATTCAAACCAAAATTTCCGGTAGCTCTTATTGTCGGCAATGAGCTTAAAGGTTTGAGTAAAAAAATCCTGTCCTACGCGGACAGGGTGATTGAGATACCTATGTATGGTTCAAAAGAAAGCTTAAACGTCAGTGTCGCCTGTGGAATCGCACTGTATAAAATAATAGAGGTTGCTAACTGGGATTCTGGAGAGTGAGAAAAATCTTGTGATCTTTGACGTCAATGGAAACGATGGCAACATTGATGTTTTCACCCAACTTCAAACTGTCTGGCGGTTTTTTTTCGCCAAATTCTGATATTGGTATCATGCCATTGAGTTCTTCATCAAGTTTCACGATGACCCCGTAATTAGTTATCTTGAGGATTTCGCCGGTAATTGTCTGACCGGCACTGTATTTTTGTTCCACTCCTTCCCACGGATTTGGTTTCAGCGCCTTAAGCGATAACGACACCTTACTGCCTTCTATGGCTATGATTTTCGCCTTGACGATTTCGCCTTGTTTAAGCAAATCCCGCGGATTCTCAACCAGTTTCCAATCTATTTCCGAGATGTGAATCAAACCCTCTATTCTAGCGGATGGCTTTTTCTCCGGTTCGGGGGGAATTTCAGATGGTACCAGCTCTGGCTGTCTCAAATTTTGTTTCTCCACCTGCGGTTGGCTCGCGGCTTCTGGGGTAATTGTTATGGCCACGAATGCTCCGAAATCAGTAACCTCTGTCACTTCGGCATCTACTACTTCGCCGACTTTAAGCTTAGCAACCTCATCTTTTAACTGTTCTTCATTGATGGCTTTTTCAGATGCAATCAGGCGATTCTCGTCTTCCGAGAAATCTATTATTTTGATTTGAATATCCTGGCCGCGCATTTTTTGGAGGGCTTGTACGATCTTGGTTGTGTCGCCGCCTTCTACTTTGGGATAATGCTCCGGCGCCAATTGGGAAAGCGGCAGGAAACCCTGCACACCATCAATCTCGACTATAAGGCCACCTTTGTTGATATTAATTACTTTGGTTGTAATGATTTGGCCACTCTCTTTTTTATTGCGGATATCTTCCCAAGCAGTTGTCATCTGGGCCTGTTTGAGTGAAAGCTCTCGATAGCCGTCATCATTTTCAATATCAAGCAATATAGCCGAAACCTGCTGGCCCGCCTTAAGTGTTTTTTGAATTTCAGGATTGTCGTAGAATTCGCTGGGATAAACAATGCCGGTACCAAGCGGGCCGAGATCAACTAAAACCGCATTTTTACTGACGCTTATAATCTCACCGGCCATAACCTCACCAACCTTGGGTAATTCAAAACCGGACTTGGCCAATAGGTCCCTCATTGAGAAGCCGTTTCCGCCGATCTGTGAGCTAATTTCCATATGTAGATAAAAGTTTATCACACCCTCCCGAATTTGACAATACCGTAAAATGGCTTTACCTTATTAGCAAGGTTTTTAACAATATAGAGGTGAACATGAAGGTATATTCCTTGGGGTTTGTTTCGGAAGAAGATCTGCTAATTTTTAAAAAAATTGAACGTATTATGAATGCTATGCCGGATGTGGATCTAGGGCCGGATACAGATTTAGTAGCAAAAGTTGGCGAAAAAATCCCAGTTTCATGTCATATGATAGCAAGAGGGTTAAGCTGTAATTTGGGGTTGGAGTACAAAGATGGCTATTTTTATGATATGGGCTGGAATCACAGTTGGCTCGTGACTCCAGTTAGCGAGCATATAATAGATCCATATCCTTGGGGGGCATTAGGTGGGCCATTATTGATAGTCAATGATAGGTTTAATCCGAGCTTCAGATTGTACAGAGAAGAATTTTTACCTTACCTAAATACCGATACTTTCTATTCTCAAGTGGAAATAGTTTCAGAAGCAATCAAGAATACCATCCAAGAATTGAAAATCTAATCCGTCAGCAATGGCGGTTTTCTAATAATTCTAAAAGAATAAGGCCAAACCCATTCACAAAAATTGCAATTACCGGAAGCCCAGCCCTTCTAGAAGGGCTGGGCGCTCATTTAACACTCTTTGTATTGCTAAGTATAAGGATATTCTTTTACGGCGGAGACGCACGTGTTTTGCGCCCGATCCTGAGCCTGTCGAAAGACCAGCAAAACACGTGTGTATAGCCGGCTCGGCAAAATGATATTTTAAGATTTGTAATTTTTGTGAGAGGCGAGCGCTATTTGATTTTTTACAGAGCTTAAGCTATTATTCACTTTCATGAGAAAGTATTTGCCAGCGATTATCATCATTTTCGCCATATTTTTGGCCTTTTTTGTTTACCCCCAAGCTTATAACCGTGGAGCCGATTTCTTGAACAAAAAACTGGCCCTAGAAAACAAAAAGTTTAAGATTCCACACTTCTTCAACGTGCCGGCATTTAGATTGGGCCTAGACCTGCTTGGCGGCACGCACCTAGTTTACAAAGCCGATCTTTCCAATATCCAGGGCCAGTCTCCCAGTGATGCCATGGCCGGCATACGCGATGTCATTGAGCGCAGGGTCAATCTTTTTGGTGTGGCTGAACCGCTGGTTGAAGTAGAAAGCGGCGGACGTTTGGTGGTGGAGCTTGCCGGTATCAAGGATGTCAATCAAGCAATTCAATTAATAGGTCTGACGCCTTTTCTTGAATTCAAAGAAGAGCGTCCGGCTGCCGATACGCAGAAAATCCTAGATGCTCAGAAAAAAGGCCAACAGCTTAACGACGATCCATATTTCCAATCAACCGGTCTGACCGGCAGTTACCTCCAGACTTCACAGGTGACGTTTGACCAGACGACTTATCAGCCGGAAGTCTCACTTAAGCTCAACAGCCAGGGAGCGAAACTTTTTGACGAAATGACCAAGCGTGACCTCAATAAGCGCATCGCCATATACTTGGACGGAATTGCCATCAGCGCGCCGACAGTACAAAGCGAAATTCCCAACGGCAATGCTATCATCTCCGGCGGATTTTCGGTACAACAGGCAAAAGATCTGGCCAATAATCTAAACGCCGGTGCTTTGCCTGTACCGATCACCCTCATTTCCCAGCAAACAATCGGGCCTTCGCTTGGCTCTGATTCTTTGCAAAGATCTCTGCGTGCCGGCTTGTACGGTTTGCTTTTGGTGGCGATATTTATGATTTTGTTCTATCGTTTGCCGGGTGCCGTCTCAATCTTCGCTTTGCTTATCTATGTTGCGATAGTGCTCACGATCTATAAGCTGATTCCAGTGACGCTGACTTTGGCGGGTATTGCCGGCTTTATTCTATCACTGGGCATTGCCGTTGACGCCAACATTCTTATTTTCGCGCGTATGCGCGAAGAGCTTGCCGCCGGTAAAACACTGCCCCAATCGGTCAATGACGGTTTCCACCGAGCTTGGTATTCAATTCGTGACAGCCACGTCACGACAATACTCGGTGCTCTGGCGCTTTACACTTTTTCCACTTCAGTGGTTAAGGGTTTTGCTTTGACACTTGGTGTCGGAGTACTAGTCAGTTTGTTCACAGCCACAGTAATCGCCCGAACATTATTGAGAGCATTGCTCGGTCCCAGGATTGAGAAGGCCAGATGGTTATTCTAATTTATGAAAAGCGTATACAAAATCATGTTTTTCGTTTCAATGGCGTTAACTGTCGCGGCTATAATTTTGATTGTGGTTTTTGGTTTGCGCTTTGGAATTGATTTTAAGGGCGGTTCGGCTATGGAACTTGTTTTCACCAAATCGCGGCCGGCGCTGGGAGATCTACAGAATGCCGTTGTTTCTGTTAAAGGGACCAGCAATATCAATATCAGTCCAGTGGCTGGTAATGGTGCGCTAGTGAGACTCAACGACATTAACGAGAGTATACACCAACAGGTGTTAAAGGCGATCACTGGTAAATTTGGCGCCATCACTGAAAGCAGTTTTGATTCAATTGGTCCGACAATAGGTAGCGAGCTCAAAAGCCAAAGTATAGTTTCCATAATTGTTTTGCTTTTGGCGGTCTTAATCTATATTGCTATTGTTTTTAGGAAGTTATCCAAAGTCCTTTCGCCCTGGTCAATTGGCATTGCGGCGGTTGTCGCTTTGATACATGATGTCGTTGTGCCGACAGGGGTATTTGCCATACTTGGGCATTTTTATGGAGTTGAGATCACGGCAGTTTTCGTAGCCGCGGCCCTGACGATATTGGGCTACTCCATCGCTGATTCGGTTGTTGTTTTTGACAGGGTCAGGGAAAATGTATTAAGATTCGGCGGTCGTGATAATTTCGGCGAACTGGTTCACAAAAGCATTATGCAGACGCTTGTCCGCTCACTTAATACGACTTTTGCAACTATTCTCTCGTTGATCGCCATCTACTTCTTCGGCGGCGAATCCATCAAGTATTTCTCTCTGGCACTCATCATCGGCATATTTTCCGGTGCTTACTCGTCCATCTTTATTGCTTCGCCTATACTTGTCTGGTGGAGCCACAAAAAATAAAAACCATACCCGAAGGTATAGTCATTGCTCTAAGTCGTTTTCAGGTCGGGGTAAAGGAAAATAAATAAAAACAGTATAATAAGTAGAAAAATGCAAAAAATTACTACTCCAGTAGGTGCGTTTCTCGGTTCTCCCCAGAGCATAGCATTCCTTTTTTAATGATCCGTAGCTTATAATTTTATAATATCAAACCATGCGTGACTTGTCAATAATAATTGTACATCACAAGACACCGGAGCTTTTGAAGCTCTGTTTGAAGTCGGTAAAGGAAACGATTATCGGCATTGATTATGAAGTTATCGTCATTGATTCCACTATTTCTAGCCAAGCCCGCGATCTAATAAAAGAAAAATACCCAAAGATCAGATATTTGCCGTTCAAGGAAAATCTCGGCTATTCCCGCGGCGTAAATATCGGACTAAAAAATGCCAACGGCCGTTTCATACTGATACTTAACCCGGATGTCATTTTGACCGAAGGTGCGATTACTAAGATGATTGATTACGTAGGGAAGCATACTGACATCGGCATGCTCGGACCGCAGGTGCTGAACTTCAACGGCACATGGCAGAGAACTTATTTTGGTTTTTACAAACCGATTACAATAGTTGCGCGGCGCAGTTGGCTTGGCAAACTCGGACCGTTCAAACGCGCACTTGCGGATTTCTTGATGGCAGACTCCGATCACTCTAATATACAAACTCCCGATTGGCTGATGGGTTCGGCGATCATGATAAGCCGCGAGGCCTACAATAAAGTTGGCGGCATGGACGAGAGATTTTTTATGTATTTTGAGGACGTTGACTGGGCCAGAAGGTTTTGGCACAATGATTACAAGGTCGTCTACTATCCGGAAGCGGTGATGTATCATTATCATCAGCGAGAATCAAGCTCAAAGCTTGGAATACTGGATGCCTTATTCAACAAAAAAACACGGTGGCATATCGCCAGCGGTATTAAGTTCTTCTTGAAGTATAGGAATTTGGCTAAATAAAATAACTGAATTTTTAATTAAACATGCTGGCTAAAAGATTCTTACCGATATTAATAGTTGTTTCTTTGGCAGTCGGTTTCACCGGCGGTTTTTATTATAGAAATTATAAAACGTCGGCGCCGGTTCTCAAAGACATAATCAACAGGGATGTCGGCCAGCCGCAAGGAGTTGATTTTTCAACGTTCTGGACGGTCTGGAATATGCTCCAATCAAAATATGTGGACAAGACCAAATTAAACACCCAAAACCTTATCTATGGAGCGATTGACGGCATGGTCAAAGCCATAGGCGACCCCTACACGGTATTTTTTCAGCCCGTGGAAAGCGAGCAATTCGCCCAGCAAATCAACGGATCATTCAGTGGCGTAGGTATCGAGCTCGGCCTGCGTAAGAACATCCTGACGGTAATCGCGCCGATCAAAGATTCACCGGCGGCTAAAGCCGGTCTTGTAGCCGGAGACAAGATCGTCAAGATAAATGATAAAACAACAGACGGTATGATCATTGACGATGCCGTGAACACTATCCGCGGTCCCAAGGGTACCCAAGTCAAACTTACAATCGCTCGAGACAACGTGAGTGGAACCAAAGATTATACTCTGACCAGGGATAACATTAAAATTCCGGCTATTGACTGGAAGATAGTGGATAATGATACGGCTTACATAAGTTTGTCTATCTTCAATCAGAATTTGGATTCAGAATTCGACAAAGCGGCTCACGGGATTGCCAGCTCAAAAGCCAAAAGAATTATTCTTGATTTAAGAAATGATCCGGGCGGCTTACTCGACTCGGCGGTCAATGTTGCCAGCTACTTCCTTGATTCAAATCAAGTGGTTACGATTGAGAGATTCAGCGATAACACGGAAAATCAATACAAGACAGAACCCAACGGCTTATTAAAGAGCTATCCTATAGTCATCTTGCTTAACAAGGGTTCTGCTTCGGCATCGGAAATTTTAGCCGGCGCGCTCAAGGATGACAGAGGCGTATTGATTGTCGGCGAGACAAGCTTCGGCAAGGGCTCGGTGCAGGAGTTGGAAAATCTGCCACAGAAGGCCTCGGTCAAAATTACGGTTGCCAAGTGGTACACGCCCAAGGGCGTTTCCATAAATGAGAATGGCATTAAGCCCGATGTGTCGGTGACTATCACCGATGCCGATATCCAAGCTAGCAAAGACCCGCAATTGGACAAGGCCAAGGAGTTGGTCAAGAACCTTAAATAAAATGAAAGTCATTTTTTTGCAAAATGTGAAAGGGGTGGCCCAGATAGGGGATATCAAAACTGTGTCAGACGGCTATGCCCGCAACTTTCTTTTGCCCCATAATATGGCCAAGCCGGCCACACAAGATGCCGAAAAACAAGCCGAGGTTCTTAAATCAAAGCGCGAGAAACAATACGGGACCGACAAGGAAGCGGCGCTTGATCTGGCTAAGAAGCTGGACGGTCTTGCCTTGAGCTCGTCGAAGGGGATGACGTTAGAATTGAAAGAAGATGCCAACGAGGAAGGCCATCTCTACGGATCGGTGAATGCCAAAGTAGTTGCAAAATACCTGAAAAGTAAGGGTGTGAATCTCAAGGAGGAATACATCAACCTGTTGCATCCTCTCAAAACCGTCGGTGAGCATGAGGTTGAACTGGACCTGCACCCGGAAGTCAAAGCTAAAATCAAGATTCTCGTATCCGCCAATTTAGATTAGAGTAGTTTTAATTCCAAAGTATCAGGATTATGGATATGACGCCTAAGGTGATTCCAATTATCTCGGTTTTACTGGCCGATTCTTTGTAGAAAATAATACCTATAACGACCGCTGCCGTTACGGAAACAACTGAAAATATAGTAACTCCTCTGGCCAAGCCGGAGCCGAGCCGGATTGCCCGCAACCAGAAAATACTGGCTATTATGTAGCAGACCAGAGCTAACAACCAAAAAGACAGATGACCTGACAACGAGTATTTTTTAGAAAAAATATCCGCTATTAGCTCAAGTCCAATTAATAATGTTATAAACGATAGCCAAGACATCTGTTTGTTGACTAAGCGGCCTTCTTTTGGGTAACGATTCTTCTCTGTTTTTTGAGATAATCAAGAGTTCGTCTGGCAGATTGTATATTTTCACTCATGCCGCCCAAAACAAAGAAAGAATTTTCACCAAAAGTTTTTTCTATTAATTTCGCTATCGTCAGGACTTTCCCTGTAAAATGGGCCTTGATGAACAGATCTAAAACCTCGTCTTTCGTTTGGTTCTCATCTAGACCTATTTCTTGAGTAATATAATCAAGTACCTTTCTTTGATTAGGATAACTTTTTGTTCGCCAACTCTTACCATCTTTGCTTCCCCAAAAGATGTTCCCTACTGGTAATTTTTTTTCTTGAGCTATCTTTTCTTTCAATTTTATTGCTTCTTCTGATGAATCAAGCCATACAAGCTCATCTTTTACTTCAGGGCTACTTGACGCCGCCGCCACTCTCGTGCGGTATCTTTGCTCTATTTCTGAAATAACCGCCTCGTTTAATCCTATAAAACTTTCATAAAATCTTCCCTCGTCGGCTTTCCTATAGCTGCTATATATTACCAGACCAACTCTGCGAGGTGACTTACGATATTTGGGTTCGTCATCATTTTGTTTTTCAGAAAAATCTTTTGGAGTAAACTCTTCCACATCAAAAGACATAAAACCCTTTAAGTGGGTCATCTCGTGCAGTATTGTGGATGCCGTTGCTAACGGGCTTGATCTATACTGCGAGGCATCTAAAAGTGAGAGCTGTTGAAGCGGATTTGTTACTGCCGTAGCCCCTTCAACTGAGTCAGCTTTCCTATAGACTTCCGGCGGAATTATATGAATATTTTTTTGAGGTATATCAAAGGGCTCGATGCCGCACTTTTCCAGTATCTCATTAAGTACTCGATTAGATTCGTTTATAAAATCCACTTCATAAGGGCGTTTGTCATATTCCAGATTTTCTATTTCTTTTATAAATTTTTCTGAAAATTCTGTAATTTTGCCCTCCTTAAATCTTCTGCCGATTTTTTGGCTTAACTTTGCTTTGTCTTCTTCTGCTAATTTCCCGAACACTCTGACCGGCGGTCTTTCAAGTTTTGGTATTTTTTCAGCCCCCATAGCCATATTTAATCACCAAAGGTTTCTAAAGTCTACTGTCTGGAAACCAAAATGCTTACCCATCTGCGCTAGAGTGTTACTCGGTTAATTAGTTATTATCGTATTCATTCAAAAATTCTTTTAAATCATTCTTATCCCACCAGGCAAGATCGCTAGGTATAGAATCTTCATCAAAGACAACGACCTCGGTTACTAGCTCATTAGTTTCTGGCAATTCTGCTATTTCAGCAATAATATGTGGCACAACGACCCATGAGTTATCTTTGTCTTGAACAGATGAATCTATGTAAACTGTTTTAAAACTTTTGATATCTACACCGGCTTGAGATTTCACTATTCTTTCTACGCAATTCTCAACTGACTCGCCGTATCTGGTAAGATTATGGCAGAAATAAAGCAAGCCGTTAGGATAGTCTTTTGCCTGTGGCGGTAATTCATGTTCAGGAATTCCCTTCGGCCTTCGAAGGGCAATATATTTATTATCTTTTTTCAAAATAATTTCAAAAGTCAAATGCATTCCGCCGGGCACCTGTTCTTCAATGGGTGGTCCGAAATTAGCTTCTTTATTTTTCCATTTATAGTCAAATGTCATTTTATTCTAAGTTTGAGTGGCTTATTCGTTATAAAAATGGGGCATAAGCTTTGATTCAGAAATATATTTTAATGCCTGATTAAAAACAGCCCGCGGAGTTCCTTTGTCTAACTCTTTCTAAGTGTAGCTCGACTGCTTCTCTGATGTTTCCTGCCAGTTCATCAAGGGTTTTACCTTGAGTAACAATAGGCAAATCTGCACCTTCAGCAGTATAGTATTTCTCGCCTTTAGAAATGTGGAATTGTATAATTCTTTTCATTAAAACCGTTCTATAAAACGAAATTCAAACTTACAACATCAGTCCGCCCTGCTTGCCCGTCCGAAGTTTTAACGAAGGAGGGTGGGAGGATATCGGAACGTTTTTGTCTTACAATAAAGAATAAATTTAGTCTCTGACTCTTTTACTAACCAGGTCAAAAATCATAAATACAAAGTATGGCAATATAAGATAAAAAATATAGAGTTCAACAGGTAGGCCCCAAAGGTATAAGCCGATTAATCCAGAACCCGGATAAAGCCAGATATTATGCGTGGTGCTAAAATGTTCCCAATTTATCATGCCGAATAGAACAATTAAAGTTACCAAAACCCTTTCCTTGATTTGAATGATAAAGAATCTCCTTATATTTAATCTTCAGGATAAGAGTGAGGACTGCCAAAAAAATTAAAATTATTAATTCTTCCATTTTCTTTTATCAAAAATTATATGCGAGGCTCTATAAATAGTAACCCAAAGATACGGTACAAATAGGCCCCAGAAAAATTCTTCTATGGGCATGGGCCCAAAATAGATGCCCAAAATCCCTTTGCCTGTAAAAACCCAGTGCCCCCTAGGAATAGAGAATATGTCCCACATTGTAATACTGGCCAAAGCTATGACTGCACAAATTAATCTCTCCTTTAGTGAGCCTAGATGTTCCTTGAAAACATGTTCTATGAACATTGCAAGAATTACAACAAAAATAAGTATTCCGATATAAGTCATGATTTAGTTATATCAATAGCTACGATTTACACTACCTGTCCGCTCTGCCCGTCCGAAGTTTTAACGAAGGAGGGTGGGAGCTTATTTCGCCTCCAATAGCTCCACATAACCGTCCTTTACCCAAATTACCTGATGGTCTTGAATGTAGAAAATGGCAGTTGGATCGCCTGCCATTTTTTCAACTACTTTTTTGTGTTCAGATACGAAATCCGGGTTATTGCAGTGGGGCATTATAGCAAAATTAAGTATTCCTAGCCCTTTATGGTCGGGTACTTTTTTAATATACTCTCTTTCTTCTTCATCGTAAGAAAATGCTCTTATGTTGTCTGACACGATAATTGATCCCGCACTCGTTCCAGTATAAACAACAGCTTCGTCCCTGATCGCTTGAGTAATAATATTATCAAAATGCCTTTCTCGTATTAATGAAACCAGATAATATACACTTCCACCGCAAATATGCAAAATGTCATTTGATTGTAAAAACCGTTTTAATTTTTCCGGTGTTGTTTCTCGTAAGTCTAATTCGTGGAGCTGATAGCCAAGTTCTTTAAATTTATTTCTATCCCAGTCAACCCAAAAACGATCTGCGTACGGATCTGCAGCATTTGCAACAAACAAAACCTTTTTGCCAATGTCTGGGACCTGTTTTCCAAGAAGCTGGAGAGTTTTATCTGCCGATGATGCGAGGAATAATTTCATTAATTGATTAATTATACTAATTTTGTCCGCCCTGTAGGAATCGAACCTACGACCGTCTCCTTAAAAGGGAGCTGCTCTACCAGCTGAGCTAAGGGCGGGTTACTTAGAATCACTGTTCTTGGAAATTTTAGCATGAAAACAGCACTAAATCCAGCCAATAAACAAGCCCACTGTAGTAAGTGGGCTCACAGCGGGATATTTCCGCACTGCGGGTTTTCGCGATTCTTTGGAGAACCGCGATCTCCCCTCGGCCCAGATTTCTAGGCCAGTTTAAGTATAGCAGATGGGTTTACCGTTGTCAAAGAATAGAAAACGAGCGGTGAAGCTCGTTCTTAGTCTAGCGATGGATTCTTTCGCGCGGCGGATAAGAGGCGGGCTTCCAACTGGTGGCACAATAGCCGCCACGATCGTTTACCCAATTCTGCTGAATCATAAAATCTCTATCTCCGATTTTCATATTCGCAAAACTATTATTTGCCGCCCTATAAAGTTGGCCAAAAGTCCACTGGCATTTATCAGCACTTTCCTGGCGGTTATTATCATACCAGCCGTCACCGTTGTTCGGATCATTGATTGCTTCTACAAGTTCGTGAGCTATCAGATTGGCCATAGCGTCAGCTCCCAGATTACCATTAGGACTGATGACATCAGTCGGATTCAGACTCAAGCCCTGGTAAATACTGCATTTTGAAAGACAGCGTTCGGGGTTGCCGATAAAAGCAAATTTAATTTTTTTATCGGTGTAAATCGTATTGGTATG
This sequence comes from Minisyncoccia bacterium, assembly GCA_041499075.1. Taxonomy (GTDB): domain Bacteria; phylum Patescibacteriota; class Minisyncoccia; order 2-02-FULL-40-12; family IGHO2-01-FULL-4-A; genus JBGQJN01. The sequence continues at coordinate 14,833 of JBGQJN010000005.1, forward strand.
CCAGCCGCAGGATTTGGTGCAAAAACCGCTTTTTTCGTCAACATCGGCAGAGGTTATGACAAAATAAACTCCATTTTCATCAATCGGCAACCTGGCTTGAGTTAAAACCGTGTAGATAGCGGCAAGGATATCGTTATCAGTCAAAATCTTGCCATCGTTAAGCACGTTATCAAATAAGTATTTGGCGAAATAACTGCCTCCAAACTTGATCGAAGCGGTCGCAGGTTGACCGGTATAATCCCAATAGGAAGTGTTTATCATAAGATACGGTGAGTTGCCGATGTTTTTGGCAAAATCAGAGAGTATACCAACGGCAGGGCTGTTCTCCTGCCAGTCGCCGTACCAAATATAGTAGAGATTTACCGTACCATGCATGACCGGACCGCCATGATAATTAATGTCGTTGCCGTATCTTAGCCGGATGATGCTGTCTTCGTTGTCCGGAAGATTATCATTTTGAGCCTCAACCGGCAGAGCTGAATTCAATAATACCAGCATTAATGCGAGAGTTATCCGAGTGAGCATTTCTTTTTCTCCTTGTTGGAAAATAACTGTATGCCAAGCATATTAATACCCGAAACATCTTTTGTCAAACAGATTGCCCTAGCGGTTTTTTGATTTTTATATTACGATTGAGTGGTGAGAACTCTTATTGCTGAAACTAAAAACAAAACCGGTGAAAGCGTGGAACTTTTCGGTTGGGTGCATGGCCGGCGCGACCACGGTAAAATCATTTTTATTGATTTGCGCGACAGATCGGGCCTGGTTCAGCTTGTCTTTACGCCGAAGCAAGAAAACTTATACAAAACAGCAGAAACATTCCGTTCAGAATGGGTTTTGAAAATAGTCGGCAAAGTCACCAAACGGCCGGAGGCAATGGTCAACAAAGAAATAGAAACCGGCGAAATTGAAATCCAGCCGGAGTCGGTTGAAGTGTTGGCCCAAGCGGCAACGCCACCCTTTGCTTTGGACACTGACGGCCGTGAGATCGGCGAAGAACACCGTATGAAATATCGCTATCTTGATTTGCGCCGCGAAAGGATGAAGAAAAACGTCATATTGCGACACAGGGTTATCAAATTTATCAGGGATTATCTTGATGGCCATAATTTCGTGGAAATAGAGACGCCAATAATTACTAAATCAACACCGGAAGGCGCACGCGATTATGTTGTGCCCTCCCGGCTGTATCCCGGTAAATTTTATGCTCTGCCACAGTCGCCCCAGCAGTACAAACAACTTTTGATGGTTGCTGGCTTTGAAAAATACTTCCAGATCGCCAGGTGTTTCCGTGACGAGGATACCCGTGGCGACAGACAGCCGGAGTTTACCCAGCTTGATCTTGAAATGTCATTTGTTGAACGTGAAGACGTCATGGCGCTGAACGAAGCCCTGCTAATAGAAATAGTCCGGAAGCTTATGCCAGATAAAAAAATCCAAGAAATACCTTTCCCAAAGTTTTTTTATAAGGAAGTGGTGGAGAAATATGGAACTGAGCGGCCTGATTTGCGGGAGCATCCGGATGATCCGAATCTTTTAGCATTTTGTTGGGTGATTGATTTTCCATTTTTTGAGAAAGCCAATGATGGCGGATGGACCTTTACCCACAATCCATTTTCGGCTCCCAAAGCGGAACATATGTCTTGGCTGATAGAGAAGAAAAACATCAGCGAAATTCTAACCTCGCAATATGATGTTGTCTTGAATGGTTTTGAAATCGGCGGCGGCAGTATCAGAAATCATCAGGCCGATGCTTTGAAAAAAGTTTTTGAGGTCATGGGTTACGACGAAGAAAGAATCAATAATAATTTTGGCCATATGTTGGAGGCGTTGAGCTATGGTGCGCCGCCGCACGGCGGTATTGCTTGGGGCTTAGATCGTTTGGTGGCATTGCTGGCCAGTGAACCGAATATCCGTGAAGTAATTGCTTTTCCGAAGACCGGCGATGCCCGAGATTTAATGATGGACAGCCCGTCAGAATTGGAAGCTAGGCAACTGAAAGAATTACACCTGCAAATTAAGAAGTAGTACTTGTCGCAATGTTGAAACGAGTTTTCATAATCCATGGTTGGGATGGCTATCCTGGAGAAGGCTGGTTTCCCTGGCTCACAGAAGAACTTGAAGCAAATGGTTTTGAAGTTGAAATTCCGGCTATGCCCGAGCCTGCCAGGCCAACGATTGAGGCGTGGGTCTCGCACCTTGCAAAAGTAGTCGGCGATGTTGATCAGAACGCATATTTTGTCGGTCACAGTATTGCTTGTCAGACGATTATGCGATATTTTGAAAATTTACCCGCCGACAAACGAGCTGGTGGCGCAGTCTTTGTAGCCGGATTTTTTCTATTGAGTGATCTGGAAACCGAGGAAGAGAAAATCATAGCTAAACCCTGGATTGAAACGCCTATTAATTTTGATAAAGTAAAACTGGCCTCATCAGGTAACCTGGTTGCCATATTTTCGCAAGATGATCCAGTGGTGCCTTTAGATGAGAACAAAAAGATTTTCGAGGATGAATTAAGTGCTAAAATCATTATTGAGAATGGCAAGGGACACTTCAGTGGTAGCGACGGAGTAATGGAGTTACCCAGTGCTTTAGAATCAATTTTGGAAATGGCAAGAAGAAATTAGAAGTGATATGCGCTTAAAAGTAGTTTTAATCACAATTATTCTGGGAGTGCTGGCCGGCGAATCGGTTTTTTTTGTTTTCACCTACCCCCTGAACATTAATAGTGAGTATCTGGGCGCAAATCCGGCACAGGATCAAACCGCCAATCCGCCGGTGCAAGCTCAGCAGGCTTTCTTATTGCCGCTATCGGAATCGGATTCTTCACCGGTGCGTGACTTCAGTATTTCCGAACCACAAGTTGATGCCAAGGCGGTAATTTTGTACGATGCCAGCTCAAATAACATTCTTTTTTCTAAAAATGCTGAAAAGCGTTTGCCCATTGCTTCTATTACCAAGTTGATGACAGCAATTGTTATACTTGATAATCTAAGTCTGGAAGACGTTTATACCGTCCGGCCCGAGGATATTAATGCGGCAGGTCTAGGTGCGGATTTGTACAATGGTGAAAAGATTAAAGCCGGTGATCTTCTGGAGGTCATGCTGGTCAAGTCTTCCAATGATGCCGCCTTAACATTTGCTTTTAACGCAAAAAACAGAGGCACAGATATAGTCGCTAAGATGAATGAAGAAGCGGCCACTCTCGGTATGGGCAATACCCATTTTGCAGATCCGGCCGGATTGGATGATGGCGCCACTTTTTCAACGGCTGGTGATCTGGTAAGATTAGTTCGGCAGGTCCTTAACTATCCTTTGATTCTTAAGATTCTGACGTCTAAGTCGGCGGACGTCAGCTCAACGGACGGAACAATAGTCCATCATTTGATAAATACCGACCAGCTTCTCAGGCAGATTCCATCCATAATTGTCGGCAAAACCGGCTTCACTGATCTAGCGCTAGGTACGATGGCCCTGGCGGTCAAGATTAACCAAGGCAAGGCCACACTGATCAGCGTAGTCTTAGGTTCAAATGATAGGTTTGGAGAAACAAAAAAGTTGATAGACTGGGGCAAAAGTGCCTACTTCTGGCAATAGTTTTTCATGACCAACATTTTTAGTGTATTCAATGTAGTCCGCATTTTCACGGTGGCAACACTGGCTTTTTTTCTTACTCTGATATTGACTCCGCTTTGGATGAAAGTCTTATACAAGTACAAACTCGGCAAACAGCTACGCACCGAAGGGGCCCCGATTTTCAACAGATTACACAAAGCCAAGGAGGGCACGCCGACAATGGGCGGAATACTCATTTGGTTCACGGTCGCACTCTTAACTCTGCTTTTTTGGTTCTTGTCTAAGGCCGTGGATGGTTTCTGGTCCAAGGTTAATTTCTTTTCCCGCAGTCAAACCTGGTTGCCGTTTGGAGCGTTGATAGTGGCCGGCATAGTCGGTTTAGCCGATGATTTTCTGGGAGTATTACGCATTGGTCCTAAGGGTGGTGGCCTCAAAATGCGTTATCGTCTGTTGATTTATGCCCTAGTGGCCGCCGGCGGTGCTTGGTGGTTCTATTTTAAACTCGAATTTCATTCGGTTAACATACCATTTCTCGGCGATTTAAATATTGGCTGGCCGTACATACTATTTTTCATTTTTATAATTGTTGCCACATCCTTTTCAGCCAACGAAACAGACGGCCTGGACGGCTTGGCCGCCGGCGTTTTCCTGACGATGTTTGCGGCTTACGGCACGATTGCGTTTGACCAAGGCAGGATGGATTTAGTGGTATTCATCGCCGCCATCATCGGATCGCTGATCGCATTTTTATGGTTTAATATTTTCCCGGCCAGATTTTTTATGGGTGATACCGGCTCAATGTCTCTCGGCGTTGTACTCGGTATTATTGCCATGCTTACCAATACACCATTTCTTTTAATCCCAATTGGAGTAATTTTCATAATTGAATCCGGTTCGGTAATAATTCAAATTACTTCCAAAAAGTTTCGCGGCAAGAAAATTTTTCTTTCTGCACCAATTCATCATCACTTTGAAGCCAAGGGCTGGCCCGAGACCCAAGTGACAATGAGGTTTTGGATGGTCTCTACGATAGGTGCAATAATCGGTCTTATAATATTTTTGGTTGATTCAAAAATCCCGCCATTATTTCATTAATTTAAATATAATAGCCAGAATTTTAAAATTGCCCTGGCGGCATTTTTTGTTTGATTTACGGTTATTAGCCATCAATGGGTGACAAAATAACGAAGTGTGTTAGAATAGAATCGCAATGAAAAAAGAAAAAACAAAAGTATATGTGGCGATGTCGGGGGGCGTGGATTCCTCGGTGGCAGCAGCTCTGCTCAAAAAGCAGGGCTTTGATGTTGTCGGCGTATTTTTCAAACCCTGGCAACCTCCCGTTGCTGGCTTGTGCCAGTGGCAACAAGATCGCCAGGACGCGATGCAAGTGGCGGCTAAGCTTGGCATAGAATTCAAAACCTGGGATTTTTCAAAAGAGTACGGCAAGTCTGTGGCTCAATACATGATAGATTCTTATCGTGCTGGCATTACGCCAAATCCGGATGTAATGTGCAATAAGGAAATTAAGTTCGGCTTGTTTTTGAAAAAGGCATTGGCTGAAGGTGCTGACTACATCGCTACTGGACACTACGTCAGGAAAAATAAAGACAAATTACTGAAAGCGATAGATCCAAATAAAGATCAATCATATTTTCTTTATACTTTGACTCAAGACCAACTCAAATATTGTCTTTTCCCGATTGGCGACTACTTAAAACCTGAAGTCAGGCAACTTGCCAAAAAATTTGGCCTGCCAAATCACGCCAAAAAAGACAGCCAAGGGATTTGCTTTATCGGCGAATTGAATATGAAAGATTTTTTGAAAAACTATATCAAACCGAAACGTGGCGAGATCAAGCTCTTCAGCTCCGGCCAGACGATCGGCTATCATGACGGAGCGTATTACTACACCATCGGCCAAAGGCATGGTCTGGATATTAAGAATGGCGGCGGGCCGTATTATGTAGTCAATAAGGACCTAAAGAAAAATATTGTCTATGTTACTAACTCATCCCTAAGCAGCGCCCTTAAAGCTAAAAGGGCAATCATTAAAAATGCCAGCTGGGTTTCGGATGCACCTGATTTGCCATTGAATGCCCAAATCAAGATACGTTACCGAACTAAGTCTGTGCCGGCGAAAATAACCAGAAACGTAAGTTCTCACAGCCTGCAAATCCAATTCAAAAAACCCGTACGTGCCCTGACCCCGGGCCAATCAGCTGTTTTCTACAATGGCCAAACCGTCCTCGGCGGCGGGGTTATTCTATAAAAGCTCAACTAACCTCCACACCTCACTTGCACCAAGGGTCAAGATGACACTTGGTTTTTTTATTTCTTTTTTTAGAAATTGAGCGGCCGATTTGATATCGGGTTCATAGAAAACATCTGGCGAATCAATCTCATTTACTAAATCACGCGAAGAAATCTTGCCCACAGTTTCACGTTTGGAAGCGTAGATGTCAAGAATTATTGTCTTATCGGATTGTTTAAATGCCTTAGTGAAGTCGTCAAAGAGCGCTTCGGTCCTGGAAAACGTATGCGGCTGGAAAACAGTCCACAAAATCATCTCCGGATAGGCCTTCTTGATTGTAGCTATTATTTCACGGATTTCTGTCGGGTGATGACCGAAATCGTCAATTATGATACACGGCTGGCCGTTGATTGTGGTTTTCTTTTTTACTTCAAGACGGCGTTGGGTGCCAACGAAGTTGGCTATTGATTTTTGTATTTTGCCGACGGGTAGTTTGAGGTATTTGGCGCAGGCGGCGACAGCAGTCAGATTGAGTGCATTATGATTGCCGATGAGTTTGGATGTGAATTTTATCACCGGATTACCCGTTTCTGATACCGAAAAGTTCATTTTGCTTGGCAAAATATTTTGGACTACTATTTTAAGTTGCGCCGATTTTGAAAAACCATAACTAATTTTGCGGCAATGTGTTTCCTTGGCAACATCGCTGGCATCGGCATCATCAGCGCAGTAGATGAGCAGGCCGTCGCGAGGGATTTTTTTAATAAAATTTTTGAAAGTCAGTTTGTAGTCATAAGGATTGCGGAAAAAATCCGGATGATCATAATTGATATTGGTCAAAATCACGATTCGCGGCTCAAAATATCTGAATTTGTTCTGGTACTCGTCGGCTTCAAAGACAAAAAGCTTAGGATGTTTAGACCGATAGTTAAGTAGTTGTGGGACGATTGAACCAACGTTAACAATTGGCTGGTAGCTTGTTTTGCTCAAAAGATAAGACAAGGCTCCAGTGGTAGTAGTCTTGCCGTGGCTACCGCAGATAGCTATCGATGACAATTCATGTGTTATACGGCCGAGCATTTCAGGGTAAGTTACGACCTCGAGACCACGCTTCTCGGCTTCTTGCCACTCTACATTTTTGTTATTATAAGCGGTAGAGACGACAACCAGGTCTGTTCGAGCGGGTATGTTTTTCGGCGAGAACGGACTTAAAACTTTAATTCCTTGTTTTTTTAGAAAATCGTCGGTAAAAAAAGTTTCACTGTAATCAGAACCGGTTACCTCAATAGCCATCGTCTTCAAATTGACGGCTAAAGCTGACATACCGGTACCCTTGATACCGATCATGTGAACCTGCTTGAGTTTATCGAAAATTTTCATTTTACCCACTATAGCAATTTCATGAACTTTAATCCAGACATTTTCAAAGCCTACGACATTCGTGGTATTTACGGTAAAGATTTTGACGAGGACTTTGCTTTTAGGCTTGGCGCGGCGCTGGTCATATATCTTAACCGGCATAAATTTCTGGTGGCTCACGACGACCGCTCATTTTCAAACAAACTTAGCAATGCTTTCATGCACGGGATTATCTCGTCAGGCGGAGATGTGGAGTCGCTTGATCGGGCGACAACGCCATTTTTTAACTTTGTTTTTAATGAATTGGGCATGGACGGCGGTACTATAGTCACGGCTTCTCATGATCCGGTTGAATACGGCGGATTTAAGATTTTTGGCGAACGCAACAAAATTATTGGACTGGAATCCGGGCTGGCGCAGCTTAAAGATACTGTTATTAAAGGTAAATTCGAGGTTTCTAAATCGGCGGGCAGGATTAGCCGTGATGGTAAAAGTAGGATGATTGAAAAATACATTGATTTCATAATCAATAAAGCTAATCTCCGCGGGCAAAATTTATCAGACATCAAGATCAAAATGAATGTGCCCATGCTTGCCCAAGAGGAAGTCAGCCTGCTTCTCAAGCGTCTGAATTTGCAGGTTACAGATGGTGGCCACGATGTAATGTTTTCGTTTGATGCAGACGACGACAGGATAAATGTTTTTGACAGTAGCGGCAATCCTGTGCCTTCGGATATCATTACGGTTCTACTTGCAAAAAGCGCCAGTGGTTTTTGGAGAAAACCGAGTGTTGTTTGTGATTTTAGATTTTCGCGGGGAGTTAAAGAAAAATTAAAAAAATGGGGCATCAAAACTGTTGTATCCAGAGCCGGTCGGGCATATATGAAAGAAAGTATGGTCAGGCATCGGGCCGACATCGGCGGCGAATTATCCGGGCATATTTTCTGGAAAGAGGTTGATTATAATGAAATGCCGCTTCTGACTATGTTGAGAATTTTGAAAATAATAAGTAAAACGGGTGAAAGTATTGATAAGTTATCCGAACCTTTTCAAACCTGGTTTAACTCGGGCGAGATTAATATTAGTTTTGAGATTTCTAAATTCCCAAGTCTGGCTACCAGACTGAAAGACGAATACCATGACGGCAAAATTAACGAACTTGATGGCGTGATGGTTGAATACGACGACCCCGCCGATAGCGGGGTAAGCTGGTGGTTCAATGTCAGGCCGTCAAATACCGAGCCGATGATCCGTTTGGTTGTTGAAGCAAAAACAAAAAACCTCCTCGATGAGAAGATCGCAGAAATTAAAAGTTTAATAAGGGGCTGAATTACAAACCCATTTTTTGTTTGACTTCTGACAAGGTGCTATCTGCTATGACTCTAGCATTTTCTTCGGACTCTGTCAGAATATCTTCAACATAAGCCAGATTATCCTCCAACTCTTTGCGCCGTTGCTGAAACGGTCGGAGAAAGTTAACCACTACGTCAGCAAGGTCGTTTTTAAATTCAACATAACTCTTGCCGTCGTATTTTTTCTCAATCTCCTTGATACTATTCTGGGATAACAAATTGTAGATCGTCACCAGGTTGGAGATCGCCGGTTTGTTTTCCTGATCAAAAACCACTTCCTTACCGGAATCGGTAACAGCTTTTTTGATCTTTTCACGGATGGTATCCGATGTGTCTGATAATGCGATACTCTCATCGCCCGATTTTGACATTTTCTTGACCGGATTTTGCAGCGACCTTATCCTATCACCCTCGGTTTTGGCGATTTTAACCGGCTCAAATGTTTCTCCGAACATATGGTTAAACTTTTTCCCTATTTCGTTAGTTAGATCAATGTGGGCCTTCTGATCGTCGCCAACAGGAACAAGGTTTGATTTATAGATTAAAATATCCGCAGCCATTAATGCGGGATAGGCGAGCAGACCGAGGTGCGTATACTTGCCGTGAGTTTCCTCCAATTTTTCCTTATATGTCGGCAGACGATCCAGCCAACTTATCGGCATAATCGTGCTGAAAATCCAGCCCAACTCCACATGTTGTGAAATATGCGATTGTCTAATGAGTAGCACTTTTTTAGGGTCTAAACCGGCGGCAAGATAATCAAGTATGGCGTCAGTCACTTGTTGATGATACATCTTGGGATCAAAGGGTGTAGTTATGCCATGATAATCAACCACGGCAAAAATTGCCTGTTTAGTATCAGGCTTGTCCTGCAATTCTATCCAGTTTTTTATTGCTCCGAGGTAATTGCCCAGATGCAATTTTCCCGATGGCCTTATACCCGAAAAAATTTTATTTGCCATATATCCATTCTAATCTTTTGAGGGTTTTTGTAAATCCTCAACTAAATAATGAGTGAATGCATTTACGAAGTGGATATTGCGGGGAGTACTAGCATAGATGTCGTGGTATGATAGATTATATATATGTCTGAAGGAAAAATAGTACAAATACCCGAACCGCCGATAGCCCGTTTTCTGTTTGGCAGTACTGTTTTTTCCTGGCTTTGGCTGATAATTCGTGTTTATGTCGGCTGGCAGTGGCTTACCGCCGGTTGGGCTAAGCTAAGTAACCCTGCCTGGACAGGCAGCCAGGCCGGTAGTGCCGTGCACGGTTTTTTAGCCGGTGCGTTGCAGAAAATGACCGGACCGCATCCCGATGTTTCAGCTTGGTATGGGACCCTGATCAATAATATCGCCCTGCCTCACGCCGCCCTTATTTCTTGTCTGGTTGTTTATGGAGAAATCGCCGTAGGTATTGCTTTGATACTGGGAATCTTTACCGGCATTGCGGCATTTTTTGGGACATTTATGAACTTGAATTATCTATTTGCCGGAACAGTCAGTATTAATCCATTTCTCTTATTCCTGCAGTTATTTCTAATTCTCGCTTGGCGAACCGCCGGCTGGGTCGGTGTTGATAGGTATCTCTTGCCACTTCTAGGTACGCCGTGGCAACCAGGTCGGGCTTTTACCAAAAAATAATAGGTCCGAGCTTGCCGACAGACTAGTTATAGAGCAGAAACTTTAGTAAAGCCATCCTTATTAACAGTCCATAATATGCTTGTCTAAAATATGCGGCGTTCGGCAGGGTATCAACTTCTACGGAGATCTCATTAACACGCGGCAGTGGGTGCATAATAATTGTTTTAGGATTGATCTTACTCGCCACTTTTTTATCAATTATATATGCGTCCTTAAACCGTTCGTACTCTTTGATGCTCTTAAACCGTTCTTTTTGAATTCGGGTCTGGTATATAACGTTAACCTTGTCTAAAACTGAATTTAAATCTTCGTGTTCGCTGTATCGAACACCATGTTTTTCCAGATGGTCTTTAATATCTTTGCCTATCCGTAGCCCTTTTGGCGACACGAGAGAGATTTCAATATTTTTATACTTACTCAAAAGATACGACAAAGATCGGACTGTTCGTCCGTACTTTAAATCGCCGACAAAAGCAATTTTAATATCATTAATTTTCCCGAGTTCCCGTCGGATTGTATACAAATCAAGCAGAGCTTGGGTCGGGTGCTGACCGGCGCCGTCTCCGGCATTGATGACCGGTATTTTAGAAACCGCAGCCGCCCGTTTAGCGGCCCCAGTTTCTGGATGGCGTAAGACGATAATATCAGAGTAATTATTGACGACACGTATCGTGTCTTCCAGCGTCTCACCTTTGGCGGCGGAAGAAAAATCCTGAGCGTTTTCAGTGGAGATAACATTACCGCCAAGTCTGATCATTGCCGACTCAAAAGAAAACCGGGTTCTGGTACTCGGTTCATAGAACAAACAAGCCATAATCTTTCTTTTGAGTGATGAATCAGGTTTTTTCTCAAGCTTATCGGCAAGCTTAAATATCTTATCGACAATTTTTGGGTTCAACTGTTGTGATTCTATAAAATGGTCCAAGGTTATTTACGGTATAGATTAATCTCGTCTCTTAATTTTTTGGCTTCCAGCTTAGGATTTTCAGAAAAAATAATGCCGCGCGCGGAATTAATGATCATGCCGTTTTTCCTCGAATTGAGGCCGGATTCCACGATGTCTTTAACGCTTCCGCCTTGGGCGCCGATGCCTGGCACGAGGAAAACCATATCGCCGGTAATCTTTCTGATCTTTTTCATCTCTTTGGGATAGGTTGCTCCTACCACGAGCATGCAATTGTTATTTTTATTCCATTTCTTCTTTACTTTTTCGGCTATGATTTGCCACAATGGTTTGTTGCCGATCTCTAAGTCCTGTAATTCTCCGGCGCCGGGATTTGATGTCCGGCATAAGATGATACAAACTTTATCCCTTCTGTCTAAAAACGGCTGAACCGCTTCTCTGCCTAAGTATGGATGGACTGTAATCGCGTCAAATCCAAACCAGTCAAAAAAAGATGTCATATATCCTTGGTTTGTATTGCCAATGTCAGCCCGTTTGCAGTCACAAATCGTAAAAATATCTGGGTGCTTTTTACGGAGATAATCCATCGTCAGCTTCAGTTCTCTGATGCCTTGATCACCGCGTGCCTCGTAAAATGCGATGTTGGGCTTGTAGACTGACACATACGGATGAGTCTGGTCTATAATCCATTTATTAAATTCAAACTGCGGATATTTTTTATTTTTGAAGCTACTCGGCAATTTCTTCAATTCCGAATCCAAGCCCACGCATACCAGTGAATTCACCGCTTTTGCCCGCCGATCATATTTATCAATAATACTCATTTTTTAGGCTCTCTTTTTTTAGTCCATGTCCACGGGTCTTTAAGCCATTCCCGAACGTTTTGGGCTTGTTCGGCACTACATTTTTTCATAGAGATAGCTTCCGTAAGAATAACTGTAAACGGTGCTAGGGCATGTAGGTTTACCTTTGCTTTTTTAAATTCTCTGGCCGATTCCGGAAAACCATAATTTACAATCACTAAGCAATCTTTAACGGTTGCACCCTCATCGCGCAATGCCTGAACAGCAGAGAGGCTACTGCCACCCATAGTTACTAAATCTTCAATAAGCAAAACAGTCTTATTTTTTACATCACCGCCCTCCACTAGTTTTGCCGTGCCATGATCCTTGGTCTCTTTTCTGATAAACACTGATGGCTTTTTCATAATAAAACCAAGAGCCGCGCTGTGAGGTATGCCGCCGGCAGCGACGCCGGCAATGACATCAAACTTTAACCCCCTATCCTTAATAAGTTTCCTTTTCCCATTTAGAACAATTCGCCAATGTTTTGGAAAAAATGGCAATTTGCGATTATCAGTATATACTGGTGATAAAATACCTGATTTAAATCTAATCGGATCATTTTTCACAAATCCAATGGCATTTATGGTTAATAAGACGCGAGCAATTGATCTTTCGTTGACCATAGTTATAGATTTAGATACTTCTTTTTTGTTTCGATGGCGAGCAACGGATTCCACATCGCGCCAGTGGCGGACATGACTGAATCAGCGCCGGCATCACAGTAATCTTTATAATCTTTTGGAGTAAGCACGCCGCCAACGCCTTCAATAGAAAATTTGAATTTTCTTTTTTTTCTGATCTTACTAAGACGCTTAACAAAATCAAGGCCGGCCCATTTGATGCCCGCACCGCAAACTCCTGAACGTAGGCGAGCCGGTGAACCGGGAAGCGCTTGATTTCCTTTATTGTCTCTTATTTCCGCCTGAAGTGTGTTGATGCCGGATATGCTATCTGCATATTTGTTGGCAATTTCTGCAAGATACTCAAGCTGTTTGTTGTCTTGATAATATCCTACCTTCAAAATGAATGGCGTATTGCCGATAACTTTTCTAATTCCCTTTGCTACTTTTTCCGTGACATCGAGATTGTAACAGACGAGGCCTTCGTTGCCGATATTCGGGCATGAGAGATTAGTTTCTAACACATGCGCTCCTGTTTCAACAGCTAGCCGTGCGGCGAGAATATAATCATCGATAAACTCTTTTTGGGTCTGGCCGGGTCTCACTGTTCCCATAAAGCTCAAAACTAGTACCTGGCCCTTGCCGGCAGATTTTACTGCTTTTTTGACGTCTTCCTGCCAGACGGGTGCATCTTTTGACGGGACCCCAAAAGAATTTGTGATGGATAGAGGATTTGTATACTTGGTATCAGCAATAAGGGGTCGTTTCAGTTTATTAAAAGTCAGGTTGCCCTTGGGATGAATGGCTAAAACATTGGGAAAGGGGTGGCATGGAAAAACACCGCTTCTGACGGTTTTGTATACGCAAATGTCAAACCCTTTTTGAAATGCGGCTTTACAAAATTTACTGTTAATAAGTGGTCCAGCCGGAATTCCAAGAGGCAGGTGCGCTGCGTGTCCTAAAAAATTATGTTTCGGCTGACCTTTTTGCGTATAAACTTTCCTTTCGCTAAAGGCGCCAAATGGTCCGTGGTCGTAGTTATCCTCGTATGATTTTTCCGGATCGTAAAATGGCTTGAGGAGCATGGTTATAGAAATTTAGCGTTCTTGATAAGAGTTTTACCTTTGAAGCGGACTGTCTCTACGCTACCGATAAGTTCCCAGCCTTCAAACGGTGTCCAGCCGCATTTTGTTTCATAAGGACTTTTGACAATATACCGCTTATCAAGATCAATCTCAATATATGTGTCTTTTTGATCAGGGATTTTAAATATTTTTTTGGGGTTATCGTATAAAACCGTTTTAAGCAATTTAGCCGGTATTCGTTTTTCAGAGATTGCTTTGCCAAGAAGACCCACTGCCGTCTCAAGGCCGGGCACACCATTAGCAGGGGATTCCTTTTCTTTCTCGGCTCTTGTATGCGGGGCATGGTCGGTTTCCACGACATCAATAGTTTTGTCATTTAAGCCCGCCCAAAGAGCTTTCTGGTCCCTTGTCGTTCCCAGCGGCGGTTTCATCATTGCATAACCTGCCATCTTATCCCGGTCTTTGTCGGTCATAAAAAGATGATGCGGGCATACGCCGGCAGTGATCTTTTGACCGGTAGCTTTTGCCTTTCTTACCATCATAACCTCGCCTGCCTGTGAAATATGACAAATATGCAAGCGCCGTTTATATTTTTTTGCCATGGCTATTGCCATTTTTAACTGTGGCCCTTCAGCATGGACAAGAATAGGTTTCGAAGATGCCCAGGCTTTAAAAACGCCCTCAAGCAATGACCGATCTTCAATTAGCATCTCGCCGGTAGTATGGTTGCAATAAACTTTTAATCCAAAAACTTTGGGATTATTCCATATTTCTTTGAATGTCTCGGTGTTATAGCCGTTTGTGCCGTAATGGAAGCCTATATCACACCGAGATTTTTCATTAGCTATGTCTATTTTCTCATTTAAACTATCAAGTGAAATAATTGGGACGGGATTATTTGGCATATCTAAAACATAGGTAAAACCGCCCTTGATGGCTGCCCTACTTCCGGTGGCAAAATCTTCTTTGTGAGTTGCCCCCGGATCACGAAGATGGACATGAACATCAATTAAACCGGGGTATCGTTTTAGTGACATACTTTTTTAGTAAAGCAATGATTCTAGATTTTATCCTAGCTTAAACCAAAAAATAAGTAAATTAGTTAAAAAATATTGTCGTTGCGGAAGCGGGAGGATTCGAACCTCCGATGAGCTTGCGCCCATACCGCATTTCGAGTGCGGCCCATTCAACCACTCTGGCACGCTTCCATGTAAATAATTCAAGTGCCGCTGGTCGGAGTCGAACCGACATGCCTTACGGCACACGATTTTGAGTCGTGCGTGTCTGCCAATTCCACCACAGCGGCGACACTATAAATTCTATTTCTGTCGGGCTGCTGGGAGTCGAACCCAGTCTGCATGCTCCCAAAGCACGCGTACCACCGTCATACGCCAGCCCGATTGAAGGAAATGGATTTGTCTGAATGATATAACATTATTCAATATTCCGCCAGTCGGAAGACCATACGAATGCTTCAAAAACCCTTGAAAATAAGCCTAAATCATCTATTGACTTTGCCTAAGTAATCGTGCTATAATTAAGCCATAAGATGAGGATGTAAGAACCTTGAAAACCTCATCCATTTTCGAAAATGACAAAGAACTAGGCCGCAAAGCGGCCGAAGGAGACATCAGATGGTCAGAAGAATCGTGCTTTTCTTTCTGTCAATGGTTTTGGGAGCGCTGTTAGCTCCCAACGCTTACGCTCAACACGGACACGGTGCTGGCCGGCATGTTGTCACTGGTAGCTACGGTTACCGTGGTGACTACGGATATGGCTACGGTTACGGCAGCCAGTATGTTGTTCGTCCGCCGTGCTACGGCACGTGCGGGACATATGACCTGGCCCTACCGGGACTTGGGATGTATTACCCCCAGATTCCGCCGCAACCGCCAGTCATGGCGTACAACCAGCAGCCGCAGTATCAAGTTCCGGCTCCGATGCCGGAAATCTACGCCGCCCAAACACTGCCACCGCACACCTACCAAGGTGGCGAGCGGGACGGATTCGGCCGGGTTCAGCAGGTGCCGATGCAATCGGCACCGCTGGTAAACCACCAACCCAACCCACCATACTTCAGCGGGGCCGATGGCGGCCTCCTGGAAATCAGAAATAGTGCGCCTGCCCCGATCGACGTCTCTATGTTTGACAATGAGGGACGTCGGTTGGCGACCTTCAGGCTGATGCCTGGGGGGTTTCGCCGAGTCTCACCGCCACCAGAAGGTGGTTACTATGAGGCCGACGGCATAGTGACCACCGGAACTGGTAGTTCACGAGCCACGGTTTCCCGTGGTTCACTCGTTGTCCAACCCACAGATCACGGCTGGATCTTCAACCAGCCGACATTCACGACACCGAAAGAAGGGAAGTAAGATGCTGCCTAGAACGCAATACACGATGGCGAACCTGGAGCCGATCAACAACGTTACACAGGAGTGCGACGTTGTAATGTTGGCCAGATGGTTCTGGCGCTGGGTGTGCATCCCAGCGCTGGTGTTGCTGGGGCTTACTCTCCTCGGCAATATCTTCGTGGCCGGGCGTCACTTCCCGATCGCGCCGCCAACAGTAACGACCACAACCGCCACACAACCTACCGCCACCGCTCCCGCTGTCACAACGCCAGTTGTGACAGTCCCGCCACCAACCGTCGTGGTCATTCCGACCATGACGGCGACACCATCCCCGCCAGTCGTCACTACTCCTGCCATCCCGGCAGTGGCAGTAGACCCGACTGCCGGGATGACTCCCGCGCAAAAGCGGGAGTACGATATCTGGGTGCTACGCAAGTAGCACCCACCCCACCAAATTCTGGCCGCAACGGCCAACCCCAATTTCTCCCGGCTCGTCACGTCGCCTTCTAGGCGTGGCGAGACCGGGAATTTTTTATTGAAAAAAAAGCCAAAAAAAGCTACTCTTTAGAAGATAATGTTAGTCAATTCAAAAAGCGTTAAAGAAACGCAACGGCTAGCCACTAAACTTGCCAAAGAATGCATCGCTTCCAAGCCCGCCAAGAATGCTAAAGTTTTTGCGCTTGAAGGCGAGCTTGGCGCCGGTAAGACGACTTTCATCAAAGCCTTTGCCAAAACTTGCGGCGTAAAGTCGCATATTACCAGCCCGACATTTGTTATACTTAAAACTTACAAATTACCCCAAGAAGCTTCGCAACGGGGCAAGCAATCTGAAAATTACAAAAACCTGATTCATATTGACGCTTACCGGTTGAAAGATCACAAAGAACTTATCCCGCTTGGCGTTGAAGAAATGCTAAACGATCCCCAAAATATTATTTTGATAGAATGGTCGGAGAGAATTAAAAAAATACTGCCGAACCATTACACAAAAATACACATAGACCATGCCGGGAACAATGAAAGAAAAATCAAATATGAAGAAACTAATCTTAATTGACGGTAATGCGCTGATACATCGCGCATTTCACGCTCTGCCGCCGACGCTGACATCACCTAAAGGCCTACCCACCAACGCTGTTTTTGGTTTTTCTTCAATTCTCATTAAGACAATCAAGGAACTCAAGCCGGATTATATCGCGGCGACATTTGATCTGGCCGGACCGACCTTCCGCCATAAAGAATTCAAGGAATACAAAATCCATCGTGAGCGCGCGCCACAGGAATTGTACGACCAAATCCCCTTGGTTAAAAAAGTCGTCGCATCATTTGGCATTCCGATTTACGAAAAACAGAATTACGAGGCAGATGATCTTATTGGCACAATTACCCAAAGCGCCAAGAAAGAAAAAGATTTACAGACGATCATTGCCACTGGCGATATGGACACACTGCAACTGGTTGACGGCAAAAAAGTTGTCGTTTTCACCTTGCGCAAGGGCGTGAATGATATCGTGACTTATGATCAGGACGGCGTGATGACGCGTTATGGTCTGAAGCCGGAACAGCTTAATGACTATCGCGGCCTGAAAGGCGATCCTTCAGATAATATTCCGGGCGTGCCGGGAGTAGGCGAGAAGACAGCCGCTGACTTGATACAAAAATTTGGAAGTTTGGAAGGATTGTATAAGAGCCTGGAGAACAAAAAGAAAGGAACGATAAGTGAAAAACTAGCCGAAAAATTAATTGCCAACAAAGACCAGGCATTTTTTTCCAAAAAACTTTCAACCATTGTAAGGGACGTGGACATTGACTTCTCGCTTGAGAAAGCCGATTGGCGCAAAAACATAGATCTGGCAAAAGTTGAAAAAGAGTTCAGGGATCTGGGATTTGCCAGTTTGGTAAAAAGATTATCGGAACTACCCGGCCTGGCTGTAAGCGGCAAGGCGCAAGATGAAACCGAGGTAGCTACAGATAAGACAGTCGAGACAGGTAAGCAGGCCGGGCTTTTTGATTTGCCGGCAGATCCCAACAAAGAAAATATCTATATCACCGATAATTCGGATGAAAACGTAAAGAGCACACTCGCTAACCCGGGTGCTCTTGTAATCGGCCATGACCTCAAACCGTTTTTCAAAAAACTCATAAGCCAGGGCAAGCAGATTGAAAATAAAATTTTTGATATCAAAATAGCGGCCTACCTGCTTAATCCTGATCTGAAGGATTATGATTTTGCCAGAACTTTTTACGATCAATTCGGACAAACGCCGTCGGAAGATACGGCCAGCCAACCGGCCTATTTTTACAAACTTAAAAATCAGCTTTGGGATAAACTGAAATCAAGTAACCTGATCAAAGTTTTTGAAGATATTGAGTTACCGCTCATTAGAGTTCTGGCGCAAATGGAGCTTAATGGCATTAAGATTGACACCAAGATGCTTGTCAAACTGCTTAAACTTACCAAACAAGAGCTTGATAAGCTTGCTCATCGGATACACAAACTGGCCGGCAGTGAGTTCAATATCAATTCCTCACAGCAGTTAGGCGAAATACTTTTCCAAAAACTTGCCATCAAAGGCCGGATACGCAAAACCGGTGGTGGTGCGCTTTCCACGGCTGCACCGGAACTTGAAAAAATCCGCCAGGAGCATCCGATTATTGATTTTATCCTGCAATACCGCGAGCTGCAAAAGCTCAAGACGACCTATATGGAACCGTTTCCCGGATTTGTTGATTCTAGTGACGGCAGAGTACATACGACTTACAATCAGGCCGGCGCCGGTACCGGCCGCCTGTCGTCTGAAGATCCGAATCTCCAAAATATTCCCATCAAAACCAAACTTGGCCAGGAATTCCGCAAGGCATTCATAGCCGAGAACGGCTACCAGTTGGTTTCATTTGATTATTCTCAAATAGAACTTCGCAGTGCGGCGCATATTGCCCACGATAAAAAAATGATTGAGATTTTCAAGCGTGGCGAGGATATCCATACTGCCACAGCCGCCGAGATTTTTGAAGTGCCATTAAATCAGGTTACCAAAGAAATGCGCCGTCAGGCTAAGACACTCAACTTTGGCATACTTTTCGGTATGGGACCGCTAGGATTCTCCCGCGCCACCGGCGTTACAACCCAACGTGCCCGTGAATTTATCACCAAGTATTTTGCCGACTTTGCCGGCGTGGCTAGATACATGGAGGAGATGAAAGAAAAAGCCCATCGCGACGGTTATGTGGAAACAATCTTTGGCCGCCGCCGACCGATTCCGGATATTTACTCAAGTATGCCCCAGGTTCAGGCGCAAGCTGAACGGATGGCCATCAATCACCCTATCCAGGGAACTGAAGCCGATTTGATGAAACTGGCAATGATTAATGTAGATAGCCATATCCGCTCTGAATTGCAAAAAGATGAAGTGCGGCTGCTTCTTCAAGTTCACGACGAACTTGTCTTTGAAATCAAAACGGAATTAGTCGAAAA
Organism: Minisyncoccia bacterium; assembly: GCA_041499075.1. Taxonomy (GTDB): domain Bacteria; phylum Patescibacteriota; class Minisyncoccia; order 2-02-FULL-40-12; family IGHO2-01-FULL-4-A; genus JBGQJN01. The sequence goes on from JBGQJN010000005.1 coordinate 34,294, forward strand.
ACTTACTCCGGTGTTCAAAAAAATTATGGAATCCGTCCATAAGCTTGACGTGCCGCTTGTTGTGGATGTAAAATTCGGAAAGAACTGGCAAGAGATGCAGGATATCCAGAATAACTAAACGCCCTTTTAAAAATAGGAGGAAGAATGAGACGCCAAACTATCGCTTTTGCAATATTGGTTTTTTTCGCTTATGCCACACTACTATCGTCAGCAGCTACTCCTAAGGACACTATCAATAATCCCAAAAAACCTACGGAAGATAGGGTAAAATCGCCAGAGAAAAAACAACCGTTGCAATTTGAGGTAAATGTTCTCCCAAATGTACTTGATCTAGGCAGAGTTGATGAAGGAGCTCTGCTAATCTGCAAAGAGATTGAAAAAAAATACTCTTCTGGTAAACAATTCAATATCGGATTTTATCTCAAAGCTGATATTGAAGATATGGCGAAATTTACATTTAAGGATGGTAAATGGTTGGTGTATTTTCATCCCCTAGCTCTAACTAAAGGCAGTATAGCTTTCAAGGTACTTGCAGCGCATGAGATCGGACATATTATCCTTAATACCTCGGATGAAATAAAGGCTGATAGCTTTGCCGTTAAGGTCGTAGGCAGTAAAGAAATCGTCAAAAAAACGTGGATTGATCTGGATATGTCACCTGATAATCCAAGAATTTTAGCTCTTAGCAAATGAACCGGTTCGCCGGTTCTTATTTTTTATGGACAAATAATCAAAAAATAGCTAAAATCTAAAAATGCCGGAGTTGCCTGAAGTAGAAACAATTGTTCGTGGTCTGAAGCGCAAGGTTGTCGGTCTTAAAATTACGGATGCCTGGACGGACTGGCCGCGGACGATCAAAACCCACACCCTAGATAAATTTAGGCGTGAAATCAAAGGTCGCCAGATTTTACGCGCCCACCGGCGCGCTAAATACATAATGATGGACCTGTCCGGCAGCAAGACCTTAATTATCCATCAAAAAATCTCCGGCCATCTTTTATACGGCAAGTGGAAGGTTAGTGGTAAAAAAGTTGAGCCAGCTATTGGCGGCCCAATCAAGTCTGACCCGTACAATCGTTTCATCAGATTTATTCTATATCTTAGTAACGGCTATATGCTTGGACTTTCCGATGTCAGACGGTTTGGTAAGGTTTTCCTTGGCAATACTGAAAAAATTGAAAGCATCAACGAGATCGGCAAACTCGGTCCGGAGCCTCTTGATCCAAAATTTACATTAGTAAAATTCAAAGAACTAATGAGTCATCGAAAAGGCGTAGTCAAAAAAGTGCTAATGGATCCATTTGTTATTGTCGGTATCGGTAATATTTACTCCGATGAGATTCTCTGGTATGCCGGTATCCATCCTTTGCACAGAGTAGAAAAGTTAAATGATAAGAATCTGGCTGCGATTTACAAATACATCAAATTTGTCTTAAAGAAAGCCATTGGCGCCAAGGGTGATAGCCAACAGGATTATCGCACACTTGAAGGTAAATTCGGCAATTACCAGAATATGCAGAAGGCATATCAACTTACTGGTGAGAAGTGCCAGAAACGTGATGGAGGAATTATCACAAGGATTAGAGTTAACAATCGTTCAGCGCATTTTTGCCCAGTACATCAAAAGTAATGCTCGCTATGCCTAATTTTTCTTTGTTTGTCCTGCACTTACAAATATCTATCAAATATCCTTGTTTTTCTGGATGTAAACAATAGTGTTTCCATCAGCAAAAAACTGCGTCAATTTGATGATATTTGTTCCGGTGCGGTCAGAAAAGAAAAATCAGGCATAGCTCGCTTTACTTGAATTTAAAATAAAAACTGCCGACTGGTGTCGGCTTATGTAAATTGTAATTTTTTAAGTGGCTCGCTCTAACTTATGAAATTTCATGAATAATAAAATAAAAATTATTTTGGATACAGATATTGGCAGTGAAATGACAGATGCTGCTGCTTTGATCTTAGCGGCAATATCACCAGAGATTGAGTTACTAGGAGTAACTAGCGTTACTCACAATTCGACTTTTCGCGCTTCAGTTGCTAAGAAATTTTTGAATCTGTTGTGTAAAAATGATGTCCCGGTCTCTAGCGGTTATGGAATTGGCGGGGAGCATGCCTGGGAAAAAGAATTAATTTTCCCAGAAGGCTACGAAAAATCAAAAGAGTTAGATCCAAGGCCAGCCCATAAATTAATATTGGATTTAGTCAATCAAAATCTAAGCGAAGTCATTTTAGTTGGTATTGGCACAACTACAAATATAGCTAAAGCATTAGAAGAAGATCCAGAATTGCCTAAAAAAGTAAGCAGGCTTATTCTAATGGGTGGGATGATTGAGCCGCCAGTAGTTGATGGTAGACAAATACCAAGAGGCTTTGAGTATAACTTCTGCAATGATTCGGCTTCAGTAGAGAAAATAATAAAAGCTGGTTTTAATCTAACAATTTTGCCCGGCGATTTAACTTTTCAACAAGATGACCCTTGGACTGAAGAGGAGCTAATAGAACTATCAAAAATTAAACATCCGGCAGCTGAACTATTAGCAAAACTTAAAAATAAGAGTTTAGTTGCAATGAAGGAAGGAATGCAAAAAGCTAATTTACCTTTAGAATTTGCTAGGCCCTGGGTCAATGATGAATTTGTTTGTGCATATCTAATTGACCAAAGTCTATTTGAAGCCAAAGATATGTTTATTGGGTGGGAATTACCCGATAAATATCCAAGGTTAATACCTTCTGAAAGTGGCTACCCGATTCGTATGGTAATCCAAACTGATTTTAAAAAAACAAGAAGATTTATAATAGATAGATTGGCGAAATTAGATATAACTTCTCAATGAACAGACTACCAACTAAAAAATTATATATTTGGATTGGGGCCGTGGTCGTGATAACGGTCGTGGGTTTTGGGTTGTCAAAAATTGGGGTCAGGAAAATAGACATTACAAAGTCAAAAGACCAACAGCAGAAACAAGCGGGTAAAGTTGTAAAAAGTCCGCTTGCCGGAATTGAGTGCGAGAATTACGACGCACGCCCGTTTGCGGTCATGATCGCATCTGATGCGGAGGCCAGACCGCTATCGGGCATAGGCGAGGCGGATATGGTTTTTGAAATGCCAGTGGTTGATAATGGTTTTACCCGGATGATGGCCGTCTATCAATGTAATCGGCCGAAAGAAGTTGGCTCGGTTCGTTCGTCACGCCTTGATTTCGTACCCTTGGCTCTGGGTCTGCATGCCATCTATGCCCATTTCGGGGGAGAACACACGGTACTTGAAGAGCTCAATGGCGGTATCATAGATAATATTGATGGGCTCAAGTATGACGGTACAATTTACTATCGTAAAAAAACTATCCCGCGGCCGTACAATGCTTTTACTAACTTCACTTTACTGACGCAGGTTTCAGAACAATTGGGCTACAATCTGAGCGACTCAAGCGTCAGCTATCCGCACGATAGTAATAGCCAGAGTATGGGTGATATCCAACCCGGACATATTTTTAATCACGATTTCCAGGTTATCTGGCGATATGATCAGAAAAGCAATTCTTATTTACGCTCGCGATCGGGCAAACGAGAAATTGATAAAAATACCGGCCAACAAGTCGCCGCTAAAAACGTAGTTATCATGGAAACTACCTGGTCGCCGATAAACGTGAACTATATCCGCGTTAAAACTATCGGTTCGGGCAAGGTGAGTGTCTATAAGGACGGCATTGCCATCAATGGCACTTGGCAGAAAAAAGATCAAAATGCTAAACTGACGTTTTACGATTCCAATAGTAAGGAGATCCCTTTTGCGCCAGGCAATGTCTGGGTTGAGATAGATGCTCACTAGAAAAATTTATATTTGTAAATATTACGAAAGCGTGTTATGGTGGCATAACTATGGGAGTTCCGCGAGCGCATTCAACCAGAGGCCAGAAGGGCCGAAGACGCAGCCATTTGGCCCTCAATAAAATCGGGCTGGTTTCCTGTCCTCATTGTAGTAAACCAAAATTGCCACATGCCGTTTGTAAGTATTGCGGCTATTATGGTAAGGACGAAGTAATCAATGTGCTTGCAAAAGAGCTCAAGAAAAAAGAAAAGCAAAAGCGCAAGTAACGATCTATGGCTTCAAGACACCTATCCCGTTCTGTCGCGATGCAGTCACTCTATGAGTGGGATTTTAAGGGTAAACACGGCGAGCAATTAGCTGAGATAGTAGATCATAATATTGTGGAATTCGCGCCAGGACTTGAAGATCCGGAATTTATCAAAAAACTGGTTGAAGGCGTGATTTCAAAAGTAAGTGAGATAGACAGTATTATAGAGAAAGCTGCGCCGCAATGGCCAATCAATCAAATTGCTATGGTGGATCGTTCTGTTTTGCGCCTAGGCATCTACGAACTATTGTTCGGCAACCGCGACGAAGTGCCGCCAAAGGTGGCCATTAATGAAGCCATAGAGCTGGCTAAAACATTCGGCGGCGATGCTTCAGGTAAATTTGTTAACGGTGTCCTGGGCACGATTTACAGAGAAATCGGTGAACCCGGTAAAGACGACCAGCCAAAACCTTTGTCCAGAATTCAGGCCGAGGGAGAAAAAGAAGAATCAGAAACATAATTTTGATTTATGATTTAAGGCTTATGATTCGCACATTGTTTACGAATCGTAACTCATAAATTGTAAATCCGTTTGAAAAATGGATTTAGACAAACTTCTTGAACTGGAAGGCCACATCGGTCAGAAGTTCAATAACCGCGATCTTTTACTGCAAGCCCTGACCCACCGTTCCTATCTCAATGAACGGCCGGACTGGCATCTTGATCAAAATGAACGTCTGGAATTTTTAGGAGACGCAGTTTTGGAATTAGTGGTTACAGAATATCTTTACAACAATTACCCTAATCCCGAAGGTGAGCTTACCAACTGGCGAGCGGCGCTGGTCAATTCCGTTATGCTCGCCAAGATTTCAAGCAAGATTGAACTCAATGATTACCTGTTGCTCTCCCGCGGAGAAGCCAAAGATGTCGGCCGAGCCCGCCAGTACATATTAGCCAATGCTACGGAAGCGATAATTGGTGCCCTCTATCTGGATAGCGGCTATCAAGCGGCGAGCGAATTCATACATAAGTTTGTTTTGACAGAACTGCAAGCGATCCTCAAAGGCGAGACTTATAAGGATTATAAAAGCCGTTTTCAGGAAGAAGCTCAAGACCGTGCCGGCATTACGCCGACATACGAGGTCATCAAAGAATGGGGACCGGATCACGCCAAGAATTTCCAAGTCGGTGTTTTTTTGGAAAAAGAGCTGGTCGGCGAAGGCGCCGGACCTTCCAAGCAAGATGCCCAGCAAGCGGCCGCCGAATCAGCATTGAAAAACAAGGGCTGGTAATCTTTTCCTAGCCGCAGCAAAGTTTGCATTTTTTTGTAAAAGTTGTTAAACTTCGGCAAATGCTGAAAATACGACTACAAAGAATCGGTAAACGGGGACAGGCTTATTTTAAGGTTATAGTTACCGAGCATACCACTAAACCGAAGGGTAAATACCTGGAACTTTTGGGTTCTTATGATCCGCACAAAAATGAAATTAATGTTGATGCCGAAAAGATTAAGCACTGGTTGAGTCAGGGCGCCCAATTGTCGCCGACGCTTAATAACCTCCTGGTTGGCCGGCACATAATTGAAGGCGAAAAAATGAAGATCTGGACTCCGCCCAAAGTTATTGCCGAACCAAAAAAGGAAGAAGTAACGACAAAGCTGGAAGTAGTAAATGAAAAACCGGCTGAAGAAAAATCAGAAACACCAGTGGAGTCGGGAGCGCAAGCAGAGGTGCCAACCGCTGGCTAGTCGGAGTTGACAACAAGTTATTATTTTGTCAGAGTGACAATTAACTGGTGTCGATCCAGTAAGCGCAGAAAAAGCTTTTTAGTCTAGCAAATCATCGCGGTTTGAAAGATTAATTTCTTTTATCTGTTTTATAGAATGGCAAATTATCCAGACAGGGATTTTGTTGAATATATTGTCAAGCAGATAGTCAACAAGCCCGACGAGGTGGACGTTACAAGAAAGGTCGACGAAATGGGAGTATTAATTGAAGTCAAAGTTGCCCCAGATGATATGGGTCTCTTGATCGGCCGAGCCGGTTCAACCGCCAAAGCGGTCAGAACCCTCGCTAGAATTATTGGTATGAGAAACAATGCCCGCGTCAACTTGAGAATTATTGAACCGGAAGGCAGTACTCGACCTCAACGAGATGAAAGGGGATCCAGAAACGTGGAAGATGTCGTGAACGACCTGGGGATGTAAAATTTGCTTACGCAAATTTTATCCTGAACAGTAATCTGGAGGGATATCCTAATAAAAACCTATAAAATAAAACCCTGCGAAAGCAGGGTTTTATTTTATAGTTAAGTTCTCGCCGCCAGATTAATATTTTGTATTAATCCCAGGCCGATCATCAATGTTATCAAATGGCTACCACCGTAGCTTAAAAAAGAAAATGGAATACCAGTTATGGGCAGTAAACCCATATTCATTCCGATATTTACGAAAACATGAGTCAGGATAATAGTCATAAAACCAAGCGAAAAAAGCTTGGCGAAATTATTATCTGCTCGGCTAGCGATAAAACCGATACGCGCTATTAATGCCGTTAAAAGAGCCAGTAGTAAAATTACGCCGGCAAAACCGAACTTACGGGCAAAAGCGGCGAAAACGAAGTCATTATAAGGTTCCGGTACTAAAGCTTTCTGGTCGGTGTTTTTATCGAAAGCTATTCCCATAAGACCACCGGAGCCGAAAGAAACCTGGGCTTGCAAGGTATTATAACCACTGCCACGCGGATCCAAGTAGGGATTTATAAAAGATATTATCCGATCTTTTTGGTAGGGTTTCAAAACCGAGAACCAGCCGATCATGCCAACGATCACGCTTAGCATCAAAATAACCAGTAAATGTTTACGTTTAATGCCGGCAAATAGAAGCATCGCCAGCCAAAGTATTACAAAAACTATTACCGAGCCCAGGTCCGGCTGTAGTAAAGTCAAAACCGTTGGTACTAGCATGTAAATACCCGAAGCTATAATATAATGAGCGCGGTAGATTTCGACGTGCTTTTGTGAAAAATACTTGGCAAGCAGAATGAGTACGGCAAGCTTGGCAAATTCAGCCGGTTCAAAAGTAAAGTTGCCGAAAATAATCCAGGAACTGACACCGCGTATTGCGCGCGAAGCCAGGGCCAGCGAAAGCAGGGCTACGGCAATGGAATAAATTACTATTGATGCCGTGGAGTGGTTTTTGAGGATGCGATAATCAAAAAAAGAGAACATAATCATAATTGCCAGACCAATGGCAGTAAAAACTATCTGACGGTCAATAATTCCTGTCGATTTAGAACCAAGGCCATAAAATGTGGCAATGCCAAGTCCGATTATCGACAAAACTATTGCCACCAAAACCCAATCCAGTTTTCTAAGCAAAGACATAGGCGGATTTTACAACAAACAATCAAAGCCGGCAATCCACCAAGTTAGATAGTTTGACAAATATGTAATTTTCTTTTACCATGTTTATTAGTTAATTTTACAATTAAATGTGGAGGCCCAAATGCGAGTTGGACCGTTTGAAATTGACGATACTAAAGTTGCTAAAGCCAGGAAGCAATTTGAGGCCTATGCTGGCTATCGTTGTAAAGATGTCACGACTTTTGAACAATATTTGGAATTATTTGCCAACGACTGCAATAGTTTTAATCAAATTGGAAGAAATATGCCAAGAGGACACAGGTTGAGTCGCATGATGGTTAGTCTTGTTTATGCAAAGTATTTCAGTGATATTTTTCCTCACAGGCCGGGTGGCCACCCAAGGCAAAGGCTTTGTTTTATTAAAACCACCGCCATTAGTTCTAGAGAATTACCGGTAGAAGATTGTTTACTTAAGGAAGTTGCCCAGGAGGCGGTTTCAAATGGTTTAACATTCAGAAGAGAAAGAATCCATACCAAAGACAACACCCTTTTATTCAAAGAATCCGTTATTATCATTAACAGTAAGCGATGCCTATTGGCCTTAACAACTTATATAACCAATCCGCCAAACACTAAGCGTGGATACTGTAGGTGTATATGTAATCGTAAACGTCTTAGTGAATTCGACTTTTTCGTTATTTTACAGAAAGTATCCGGATACAACAGAAAGTTTTGGATTATTCCGACTCCTGACATTCTGAAGTGTTATAGTAAAGAAGTCCTTTATCTAAATTTACCAATTGAGAAACTACCGGTTTACCAAAACAAACTTCCAAAAATTAATTGGTGGCAGTATAAAGATGCCTGGCATTTGTTGAAAAAACTACCAACTGCCGAAACTAGCGTATCCTCGCCTGATCATTTACATTTCCAGTAAAGTATTTATATTGCAAAAAGTACCTGACAATTAATCAAATATAAGGAGATGCTATGAAAAAGGACCTAACTCCCTTCGGCATATTTTTTAATGAAAGA